>NZ_JACJOQ010000222.1:0-2933 GCF_014695635.1 Coleofasciculus sp. FACHB-712
GGTCAGAACAACTCGCCAATTTATCCTCGCCTTACCGAGCGATCGGGAAAGTCCGAGAGTGGCAACTTATTCAAGTATTGCAGTAAGCGATCGCTACAGCTTCATTAGCGTTTAACGTTCATTCAGGTCAACGCAAATGCAGGGATGGAAACAACAACTCCATCGGTTGAAAAAAGAAACCTACGCAATTTACTTGGCTTGTAAAGATCCCAGAGTTCCTTGGTATGCAAGGATATTGGCTGGGTTGATCGTCGCCTATGCCTTTAGTCCGATCGATCTCATTCCAGATTTTATCCCAGTCATTGGTTATCTAGACGATCTGATTCTTGTGCCGCTGGGAATTTGGCTGGTACTGAAGATGATTCCCCCAGCCGTGATGGCGGATTGTCGGGAAAGAGCAACAAGCGCGATCGCTGAAGATAAACCTAAGAATTGGATTGCTGCCTTTATTATCGTGGCTATCTGGTTTGGATTAGGGATTTTAGGTGTAATTTGGATTGGACGCATCCTGAAACGTTAAGCTACTCTTTAATAGCGAATTTGCAGGGTAACAGATGAAATAATCTTCTGTTCGCCACCCACAACCGGCGTGTTAGCAGCCTGATTTCGAGGGGATAATAAAGCCTGCTCGGAGGCGATGACTGGCTGTGGTGGATTGACTCCATTGATCTGAATGCTGACAATTTCTCGCTGATTGAGAGCGAGTGCCCCCAAAGCCGCTGCTGCTTGCTTTTGGGCGTCTTCGGAGGCTTCCTTAATTGCTTCCTGTTGAGCCTGCGCGATCGCTTCATCCGCAGCAACAAGACTAACGCCATCAATTCGTGTTGCACCGGCTTTGATGGCATCATCTAACAGCGTCCCGGCTTTTTCATGACCAGTCCGAAAACTTACAATGTTGGTGCCGATATATCCATTCAGGGTTTGCTTACCGTCTTTGAAACTATAGTTAGGAGCGAGAGTAATTCCAGTCGTTTTTAGTTCTTCCACCTGACGGGATTTCAGCAGTTTCACTACCGCAGAAGAGCGTTGGGCGACTTGCTGCTGAACGTCCTGAGAAGTTTTCCCCTGAACTTCCACACCCAAACGCGCTTGCGCGATCGTTGTCGGAATGCTGACATCTCCTTTTCCGGAGACAGTGAGGCTTCTGGGTAGTTTCTCTAGCGTCGGGGCAGATTGGCAGGCACTCAGGCTGAGGATACCCAGCGCTAGAGAAACAATTTTTACACGATTCCAGAAATTCGGCTTAGCCCTACACGGGAGAAAGCGATTCATATTTTGGAACACAAATTAGAACAACAAATAATCTCGTGTTCCTAATCTGGCACTGTAGCTTTCGAGTAGTGCTTTAGGTTACATTTTTGGAAACTTAACCCTTTCCTCGATCTTGTTTAAAACACCATACAAATCACATTGGCTCAGCGGTGGTGCTGTTATAAAAGAAGTGGAGCTAAGGGTCGAGCGAGACTCGACTCGATCTAATAGGGCTGATTTGGTCATTTTTAGCAGCAAGGCAAGGAATTTGTGCTGATGCAACCTCAAGAGCCAACCGCTGCTGACGACACCACAGAGAGCCAAAAAGTTTTAGCGACTCAGCCGCTCTCGACCGACCGCCACTCGCTAAAATCTCTCTTACCTTGGAAACCGAAAGCCGGTTCTTGGCGCATCCACCAAAAGATTGGCTACGGCTATTTCCTAGCAATTGCGATTGGCTTTTTCGGTTCGCTAGCTGGGTTAGTAATCGCAGACTATTACCAAGGGCAAGGCGTCAAACAACTCAATGATGCCCACGTACAAGCACAACTGCTCGGAAATTTTAAGGATGCGGTCATCGAGGTGCAATTACATGGTTCGCATTTAGCTGCTGTACTAGAGGATTCACAACAGCTGCAATTGGAAAAAGCGCAATTTTTCGACTGTGCTAGCAAAGCTAAGAAGTTGAGGTTGGAAATTGAACGCTTCATCAAGAGCAACCCTGCCTGGTTAGCAGCAACCCCCGACACAATACAGGAATTATTGCAGGCTTACACGACTACTTTGGACTCCTACGTTCAGCAAACTGAGTTTAGCTTGCAACCAATTGACCAATTGCAATTGCAGCCAAAGGCGGTTGAGTCAGCGCGACGGCAACTACTCATCGCGATCCGTGGGGAGTCAGCGATGACTTTAGAGCGCTTCAATGCACAATTGAGCAACCTCCTTGACATGGCTCAAAAGCAGGAGCAGCAAGGGAGAGAAGTGATGGAGAATGCTCAAGGACTGGAGAAAATCATTATTATCTTGAGTATGCTTGTTTCGGTTGCGATCGCAGGGACGATGGCCCTGCGTACCAGTCGCGCGATCGCACAGCCAGTCGTCACGGTTACTCAAGTGGCTCAGCAGGTAGCACGGGAATCTAATTTTGATCTGCGTGCCCCTGTCACCACTGGCGATGAAATTGGGTCATTAGCCACTTCTCTGAATCATCTCATCGAACGGGTATCCGAGCGAACCAAAGAATTGCAACAAGCGAAAGAATTAGCTGAAGCTTCTAGTACCTCCAAAAGTCAGTTTCTGGCGAATATGAGCCACGAGCTGCGTACACCCTTGAATGCCATCATTAACTTGAGCAAACTTCTCGAAGAAGATGCCCAGGATCTCGGCTTAAGCGATGAAGATTTTATTAGCGATCTTCAATCAATTAACTCTGCTGGCAAACATCTTCTGGCACTGATTAATGACATCCTCGACTTGTCGAAAATTGAAGCCGGGAAAATGACTCTCTACCCGGAAACGTTTGATATCAAAATGTTGATTATTAGCGTTGTCATAACAGTAAAACCGTTAGTAGAGAAGAATGGAAATGTCTTAGACGTTCATTGTGACGAGAATCTGGGCACCATGTACGCTGACCAGATTAAGGTGAGGCAGGTATTGTTTAATTTGCTCTCCAATGC
>NZ_JACJOQ010000223.1:0-4943 GCF_014695635.1 Coleofasciculus sp. FACHB-712
ATGATTAGTATTGGGGAAGAGACAGGTCAGTTAGATGCCATGATGATGAAAGTGGCAGATTTCTATGAAGATGAGGTTGAGCAAGCGGTGAAAGCACTCACCAGCGTTCTCGAACCCATTATGATGGTGGTGTTAGCGGGGATGGTCGCGGTGATTTTGCTTTCGATGTATCTCCCCATGTTTGCTGTGTTTGACAAACTAGGCTAATCAATTTCAGGTTTTGGATTTTTCTCATTCCCAGATAAATCTGGGAATGAGATTTGGGATGGAGGGCTTATGGTACTTAACGATGACCTAATCTCCAATCTAAGATTGAAAATTTAAAATCAAAATATGTTTGTTAAGCAATCCTATTACGAAGCTAGCTTGGCGGAGTACAGTAACCTGTCTGGAGCGATCGCATTGCTCAAGCAGCACCGACCTTATCTGGAGATGATTCCTAGTATGCGCCGGTCTGAGGAGAGCGCGATCGCCATTCCTTTGCCGGTGGTGCGAATTCGCCATGCCTCCTCTAAAGCAGAAAGCCATGGCGTTGTCACATCTAGAGGAGAAGCGATTCGCTTGCCCTGTGATGTGGCAATTTTAATGTGTGACCCCGAATGGAAAATCAAAATGGGGGTGGAGATTTTTGTCTTTATTCACCGTCCCCAAGAAGACTTTTCCGACTTTTTGAGTCGATGGCGGCAGACGCAGGTGTGGCTGGACAAAGAATATGAGTGGTTGATGCCGCCTCGCCATCAACACATTTTCAGCGAGGGCGCTGACAAGCTATATCCTTTGTTTGTTGTATTTCCAGAGACGCCAGAACGAATTAAGCGAGGCTTAATGGGAGCCTGTCTCCCCTTTGTCATCCAGACCCCAATGTTGGATGTTGAGGAACAGGCACAGGAATCTTTTTTGCCTGAAAGTCCCAACGTTTGACGGTTGAAGCAGGTTGAAGTGTAATCAACCTGCTAACGTACCCATTTTCAACCTGTTAACTACTTGACAAACTGCGGCATGACTTCGGCGGCGGTCAACAAACCATAGATGCCTCGACGATGGAGTGCGACTCCGGCTTTGAGATAGCCGAAGGCAGGGCCGCAGACATTGGCTGCCATACTGGTTTCATCGCCAAGGGTAAAGGTATGGGTAGAAATCTTGCCTTCAAAGGTGCGACCTGTCACTTGGACATTCGTGCTGAGTGGTTTTTTGGGATTGCGGGTATCGACGACGCCGCCGACCGTAACGCGATCGCGCGGACAAATTCCAGCTAGCTCTAGCATCACATCATCAGCGTGTTCCATATTCTCCAGAGCCAGGATGCCGTTGGTTTTATCCAGCAATGCTTCCACTTCGGCATCACTCATGGCTCTGGCGCGCTCCACATCGTAGCCGGGTAGATGGGCAATATCTTCCCGAATTGTCGCTCGGTAGGCTTCCCAATTTGCAATCCCTACCCCAAACGTAATCTTGACGCTATGGATTTCGGCATAACTTTGGGCAGCAAGAGCCGCGGCTGCCGTCAACAACCCAGGCGTCGCCCCACAGCCAGTCAGATAAGTAATTCCTGCTGCAAGAAGTTCCTCTTGCAGATCCAATAGCTGCTCGACAGCGCTGGTACGTTTCAGGGCGTCTACCAGAACCCCCCGCCAGCCAGATTGAATAAATTGCCGCGCGACGGACGCCATAAAGGTGTTGGGCAGATTAGGCAGTGCCAGGAAATATCCATCTACCGGCTTAGCTCGTTCGATTAAGTCTTGGATGCTCTGGCTGCTGAGGGTGCCTGTCGGCTCTAAATAGCCAAGAGAACCCCTTGTTTGGTAAATCGCAATGCTGGCATCTGGATCTAACCCTTGGGCGGCGTAGGTATAGCCTTTCTGGTCAGCAGCTGCAACCCAGATCATCTCGCGTTTTGGCGCAAGCACTCTGGCGGCAGCCTGCCCCAGTCCACCAAAGCCTAAGACGCCCACTCGAATGGGGGTTGGGGAGTTGATTGAACCTGTGACTTGCTCTGCACTCATAGCGTCTTCTTGCAATTGAACAAACTTTAATTATCCAGGCTCCTGGGCGATCCGGTTCGTTCACTTCGATGAGCCAGGGTGATCGCTCAAGAAGTCTGTTGGCTTTTTTGCCCCATTTCGGATAATTTCTCTATCTTGACGCAGATGTAAAGTTAAGCGACACTGACAAATAATCAAAGTAAGACTCGCCTAATTAATTAAGTTTTGTTACGTTTTAACTCGTTGTGACTCAATTGCTCAACATTTGAGCAACATTAATTTATTAATATCCCAGCGAGTCAGTTCTAAGAAAGATGTCTTATTCGGCAGCATCAGCAGTATGGTTCGTGCCGCCGCCTAACTTGAGCAATCCCTAACCAATGAGCATGGAAACGCTAGAGTTTATCATTTATCCGGATGGTCGGGTGCAGGAGAAAGTCACCGGAATTACTGGGAAATCCTGTGCCGAAGTGACTGCCGCTATTGAAGCCCAATTGGGTCTGGTACTAACTCAGGAACCGACTTCTGAATTTTTTGCCTCAGTGATTCATCAGAGTGCGACGGCGACAGCCGGGGCAACTTATAGCGAGTGGTAAGGTAAGTTTTTTTTTGAGTCCAACTTAATTTATTTGAAAAAATCGTCATGTCACACTTTAGCAACATCAAAACTCAAATCCGCAATCTTGTCTCGTTAGAAGCCGCTTTGACCGACTTAGGAATAGATTGGAAATCTGGCCCCCAAACAGTGCGCGGCTATCGCGGTCAAACCCTTACGGCTGATGTTGCCATTGAGCAAAAAAATGGTTATGACATCGGTTTTCGTTGGAATGGTCAGGAATACGAACTTGTTGCTGACCTACAGTATTGGCAGCAAACGGGTTCTGTAGAGCGGTTTCTCAACCGAGTGACTCAGCGTTATGCTTACCACACGGTTGTCAAAGAATCTGCAATGCAGGGCTTCCAAGTTGCCGAGCAAAAACAGAATGAAGATGGTTCAATCCGCCTAGTAGTGCAGCGCTGGAGTGCCTAATGTCTGATTACCCAACTCCTGAACAGCCAACTCCCGAACGTTCTGGCTTGGAGCCAGAGTTAGGTGGTATTTGGCGGGATGCACCGGAACGTTCGGGTTTGGAGCCGGAGTTGGGTGGCTCCCTGCGGCAAAAAGGTGTCTATGTTGATGAAATAACCTGTATTGGCTGCAAGCACTGTGCCCATGTTGCTCGCAATACTTTTTATATTGAGCCAGATTATGGGCGATCGCGTGTAGTTCGGCAGGATGGAGACTCGGAAGAAGTCATTCAAGAAGCCATTGACACCTGTCCGGTCGATTGTATCCACTGGGTCGATTACACGGAATTGAAAAAGCTTGAACAAGAGCGGCAATATCAGGTGATTCCATTGATCGGATTCCCTGCTGACCATGCGATTACGGCTGTGAAGCAGCGGCAAAAGAAGGTTAAAAAAAGCAACCGAAACCCATAGACTAATAGACTAAAGGTTCGCTGGTATAAAAAATGCCCGTCTGTACGGGCTAAATAAATAAAACCCCCAATAGCAGGCATCTGTTGGGGATTTTATTTAAAGCATTGCACTCAGTTTCTAACGAGAAACCCCTTGCACGACTGGACGCACACCAGAGCCAGGGAACGGTTCCGGAGTACCCAACCAGTTAAAGTCATTCAGCCGAAAACTGATGGAACCCAGCTGCAAAACAGGGTTGTAACGCAGGACAATGTTGTAGGTGCGGCGGCTGTATTCCAGAAAGTAGTCGGTGCTGATATTCTCCTTAGTATTTAAATTGACCGAGGTTTGAAAACCCAGGCGAAACGGGCCATAAATCTGTTGGGTAATGCCAGCGGAAAGGACGTTGGTGTCCACGAGGCGGTCAAATAAGAAAGGTGATATACCACCACGAGCAACTTGAGAGTAAGTAACATTAAACCCGGTGTAATCTAAAAAAGGTCGGGAGAAATGACCGAATTGCCCTTGCACCCCAATGCTCCCGCTCAAGGATTCCTGGCTATCCCCACTACTGTAACCACTATAAACGCCAGTGACGCCCGTCGTTAATTGTACATAGGGAACAACTGGCACGGGTGTGTAGCGCAGTCCTTCGGTGGGGGTGGCAGGCAACCCTTTACCCCGCCAAAGTAAAAAGTTGCGGTTGAGGGAGGCACTAGCTTGATAGCGACTGAGACTGACGCGATTGTTGGTTTGCCCTGGTTCGAGCAAGTCTAAACGGTCTGTATCTGCGTTGATGAACTGGGCACCCGCTTGATAAGTGAGGTTGATGCCAGTATTCCCTAAGGGAATGACCGGAGAAGTCAGAACTGCGCCTAAACTACTCTGGACAGTTTGATAGCCGAGAGAGCCGTTGAACAGGCGATCGCGGTAGCTATATTCTAAATTCAAGGTATGGGGTAGCCGGGTGCCGATGATCTGGCGCAGTCGCAGGCTCGCTCTTAGCTGGTCGTCTGCGATCTCTTCCGGATCTAGACTGGTGAAAACAGCTGACCCTCTCAGGGTCGTGGTGGGGCTGAGGGTGGCATCTAGTCTAGTCCTGAGACCAAACACAGAGGGATCGATGAAGCTTCCCTCAGAAACGGCTTTTTGAAGAAAATATTGCGGGGTGACGCGCAATCGCACGCGGTTGGTAGAAATCAGTTGAAAGGTTCGTTCCGCAAACACACCGCCCCGGTCTTCAGCATCATACCCGAAGGTGACGAGACCCGGTTCGGTTTCGCTCCGGTCAATTACTCTACGATCTTGAAAAATCGGAATTGAAAAACCCTGGTCAAAAACGACGCGGGAGCGGGTGGTGGTAATTTCATCTACCAGGGGCGAAATCCGCCTAAATCTGGCTGTATCTGCCCGTACCTCAAGTTCTGGTGGCGAAAAGGGGTCGTTGGTTAGCCGAACATTGGTGGCAAAGGCTCCTTCGGAGTCGAAATCTACCCGATC
>NZ_JACJOQ010000224.1:0-2523 GCF_014695635.1 Coleofasciculus sp. FACHB-712
ACGAGGAACTGCCAATCTGAATATCGCGCACTCGCACGGGTACGCAGGCGTGAGTCATTTGGGCAATTTGGATCGGTTCGCCTTTACCGCAATTGTTAGCACCGCACTGCATCCATTCTGAGGCGGGACCAACTGCATCCACGCTATTCCAGAAGTCAGTTGTCATTGAATGGTAGGTAACATTTTTGAGCATCCCTACCACTTTCCCTTTCTCGACTTTCCAGAAAGCATCGCCGCCAAATTGGAAATTGCGGCGCTGTTGATCGATGGAGAAACTACCAATTCCGTCGATTAAAATCCCGTCTTCGGTGTCAGCAATCATCTCGGCTAAAGTGGCGGTGTGGCTGCCTCCCTCTGGCCCTGGTTCTAGCCCTAAGTTGGGAATGCGAACCATCGGCACGCTTGACCAACTATCAGCATAGGCGCAACCGTTACTGCTGGGGCGTCCGAGTCGATGGGCAGTTTCGCGGTCTGTTAGATAGTCTACTAAAGTACCATCCTTAACAACGTACCAATCTTGTGAGGCAACTCCTTCATCGTCGTAGCCTGTGGTACTGCGTCCTCCCGGCTGAGTGCGATCGCATTTAAAATTCACCCAAGGTGCGGCATATTGCAGTTTGCCTAATTTATCAGTTGTGGCAAAGCTAGTGCCTGCAAAGTTGGATTCGTAGCCGTACACGCGATCGAGTTCTGTAGGATGTCCGACTGATTCGTGAATGGTTAAAAATAAGTTAGTTGGCTTGAGAATTAAAGTCGAACGAATCCCCGAAGGACCGACCGGCGCGTGAACTTTCTCAATCGCTTCTTCCGCAACCCGATCGACTTGGCTAAGGATATCCGATCGATCGATATGCTCATACCCGATGTTCAAGGGTGGGCGTTCGTAGCTGCGGCTTTGAGCATCGCCATTGGCGATCGCTGTACAGCCAAATCCCGGATAGCTACGGTAGATTGTTTGGTGAATGAGAGAGCCTTCTGTAGAAGCGAAGGTTTTGTCTTCGCGGCTGAAGCTGAGGTAAGAATAGGCTTTTTTGATGCCGCGATCGCCATAATTCAACAACTGCTCGTTCACATTCAGCAGCAGTTCTGCCTTTTCAGCAATTGGCACCGTAAAGGGGTCAATCTGGATCGGAGTGATGTAAGTATCCCGGTGCGCTTCAACAGGAACTAACTGCACCCGCGTTAGTTGGGAAAGGCGACTGGCTTTGGCGATGTCTACCGCTAAAGCAACAATTCTGGCAACTTCTGCCGGAGTTTTGTTATGGCTGGCAGCGAAACCCCAAGCGCCATCTAGCAGCACCCGCACCCCAAAACCAGAATTGACATTGTCTGACAAATTGCTCAAAGAGCGATCGCGTGCATAAAGATTCTGCGTTCGGTAGGAGCAAAAGCGAACATCTCCGTACTCGCACCCAGCTTTCCGAATCAGGTCGATCGCGAGTTCGCTCAATTCAGTCGTATAGCCTGGGGTTTTAACCTCAGAAATGGGTGCAGGAGCTTGTACCATAGCGATCTCCAATTAAAAACTAAAAATGTAAAATTAAATGCAAAAAGACTCTTTTTTAATTTTACATTTCTAATTCATTCTAATCCCGCCATAAAGCAATTCCACCCAATAAACCTGTCACATTGGGCACGATTTTCGTGTTTGACGGTAACTCAAACGCGATTTTTTTTGCTTCGCCGCCGCCGATATAAAGAGAATCGTAATTAAACAAATGTTGAAGAGATGCGAGCGCTTTTTCTAGACGATTATTCCATTTTTCCTTACCGACTTTATCCAAAGCAGCACGCCCCATCTGCTCTTCATAGGTTTCCCCTTTGCGAAACGGATGATGACCCAGTTCCAGATTGGGTACCAGTATCCCGTCTACAAACAAGGCGGAACCAAAGCCGGTGCCAAGGGTAATGACCAACTCAACACCCTTGCCGGAAATTGCCCCCATTCCCTGAATATCGGCATCATTTGCCACCCGCACCGGCTTGCCCAAGCGATCGCTCAGCACGGTTGCCAGATCGAATCCAATCCACTCTGGAGTTAGATTAACCGCCGTTTTCGCCACCCCGTCGCGCACAACACCTGGAAAACCAACAGATACGCGGTCAAATTCACCTGCTGCGGCAGCAAGACTTGCGATCGCATCAATCACAGGCTCCGGTTTGGCTGGAGCTGGAGTCTCTACTCGACTACGTTCGGTTTGTGGCTCTCCAGCTTCGTCTAAGACGATTACCTTGATGCCACTGCCGCCAATGTCAACCGCTAGGGTACGCATACATCTATTCTCTCTATTTGATAATGAATTGATTGCGAATTTTAGATTGACAATTTACGACTCGTGAAAATGTTAAAACTAACCTTTTTACACCGCTAGATTGTAATCCAAAATCCAAAATTCTCTTACGCCTGTGAAGTTGGAGTCGAGGCAGCTACGGAATCGGTTCCAGTTGGAAAGAAAAATTTATTTGTCACCCACTTTGTCAAAATATGAGACAACAGTCCCATTGGCCCTGCAAATAAGCACA
>NZ_JACJOQ010000225.1:0-5076 GCF_014695635.1 Coleofasciculus sp. FACHB-712
ATAGGAGTAAAAATTATATCCATCAGCAAATTGGATTGCCGGTTCTCCTTCGGCATGGAGGCGATTTTGGCTATCGAAAGAAATTTTCATCGGGCGTTCGCTGACTATATTTTGTGTATCAAAGTAGCGCCAAGTCCATCCTGCAAACTGCTGTAACTGCCAATAGGCTTGTCTTTGGGTGTCTCGGTCAATGCCATTCAAGGCAGCAATAGACTTAACGGTTTCCCTCGCTGATTCAAATTGAGAAGTTACAACTAAAATATCAATCTTTTCTGTAATTGGGCAGGTTTTCTGTAACAAATTAACCGGATATTTCAATAAATTAAGTTGGAGTAAAGTATATTCCTCCCAAGAATCTAATTCTGTAGCTCGTAAGTCTTGTAAAAATCCACTAGCGTCCTTGATTATTACTTGCTTTGATTCCGAATAAGTCTCTTCTAAAAACGATTCAGTTCTCATAGAGAATTGGATGGGACCTTCCACGCGATCGCGTCCGTTGGATTTAGCCTTATCTGTCTCAAGATCGGCTACTTTAATTAATTCCTGCCAGTTTAATTCAGGCTCTGGAAAGCAAACTACTACCCCCGCAGAGACAGTGCAACGATGAACGTAGTAATTCCGTCCTGCGTATAGTAGCTTAGCTCCTTCCCTAAGTTGCTCGGCTAGCCGCCTACAATCTTCTAGGGAGGTTTCTGGCAAAATTACTGCAAATTCATCACCTCCTTTGCGGCAGGCTATCGCTGAGTTAGGAATATTTCTTTGTAAGAACCTCCCCAATTCTTCCAGGAAGAAATTGCCTATTGAGGAACCAACCAAATTGTTGTACCTTTGAAACCGATCGATATCTAGCAGAATTAGACCTAATAATTGCTGACTTCTTTCTCGACATCCCTGCCACTGCAAGAATGCATACATATAACGCTGATTAAATAAACCTGTGCGCGGGTCGCGAAATATGTGGTTAAATTGCAAATCATCAATCAGGAGCTGGTTCATTTATTCGGTTTAGGCTGCTTTTACCACTTCTGCGGCTTCTTCTCGGTCGATTGGCTCGGTGGAAAGCGATCGCTTTCCACGTCTCCCGATAAACTGGAATCAGCGCTTTTTGTGACGTAAGTTTATCAATCTTAATCTGCGACATATCGCCATCCTTGAGGCTCGTATTCGCGCTGAATTCGCACCATCCAGCTGCCTTGGGGAATAGAAATCGCCTTATGCTCCTCGTGGGTTAAAGTTGCCGTCTCTGAGAAGACGCGCAGATAAAGGGTGCCATTTTTCTCGTATAGTTCCGCTTGTCCGTCGCTGATGCGGTGCTTGTGTCCCGTCACCTCGCCTTCTGCCAAAGTCAGGTGAGATAGCTTTTGCCCCTCGCTTTGCTGTGCGGGGAGCAAAATCACATCGCCTTGTCGAATGGGTTGCATCGGTTCTCCTCCAAATGCTGCTAAGCTGTTTCAGCCTGATGTTGGCATCCATTCTGGCACAACTCAAATACTTAGGGAGGTCGCCATTGCAATCCTCCATAAGTTAAACATTGAGATAGCTTTAAATTAAGTCTGGCGCGAACAACTCTCTTGCGAGCGGCTCTAAAAAAGCGAGTTATCTTTGGGAGAGCGAATCGTCCCTGGATGGGATTGACCGCCATTCTTGGAACCGGCTCTCGTCAAGCTTGGTACGCCAGAATCGAGACTTCAGTCGTCGGTTTTCCGCATAAAATCCTCTCAATCGCTCTTGACATCTGACATAAAGTATTTAAATTAACTGTTCAGCCCATCTGCTATTTCTCCAAGCTCCCATGTCAACCCTCGTTATCGTCGAATCTCCCACCAAAGCACGCACCATCAGTAAATTCTTGCCTTCCAGCTACCGGGTCGAGGCGTCGATGGGTCATGTACGCGACCTGCCCCAATCCAGCAAAGAAATTCCCGAAGCCTACAAAGGGGAAAAATGGGCGCAGCTGGGAGTAAATGTGGATGCGGACTTTGAACCCCTATATGTCGTCCCCAACGACAAAAAGAAAATTGTCACCGCCCTGAAAAACGCCCTGAAAGAGGCGGATGAATTGGTGTTGGCAACTGACGAAGACCGAGAAGGCGAAAGCATTAGCTGGCATTTGCTCCAGCTATTGAAGCCAAAGGTTCCCATCAAGCGAATGGTGTTCCATGAAATCACCAAAGAAGCCATCCGCGACGCTCTCAAGAACTGCCGTAATATTGATGAGCAGGTGGTTCGGGCTCAGGAGACGCGGCGGATATTAGACCGGCTGGTGGGATATACCCTGTCGCCGCTGTTGTGGAAAAAAATCTCCTATGGCTTATCGGCGGGACGGGTGCAGTCGGTAGCAGTACGGCTGTTGGTAAATCGAGAGCGCCAACGCCGAGCCTTCCGCCAAGGCAGTTACTGGGATCTCAAGGCAAGCTTGAACAAAGACAAAACACCGTTTGAAGCGCGACTTGTGGCTCTCAAAGGGACGAGAATTGCCACTGGCAGCGATTTTGATGAAGCCACGGGACAAATTATTGCCGGACGGAATGTGATTCTGCTTTCGGAAGCGGAAGCGCGAAGTTTAGAGGCGCGACTGGCAGATAAACCCTGGACGGTGGCTGACTTAGAAGAACGTCCGGTTACTCGCAAACCCTTACCGCCGTTTACCACTTCGACGCTCCAACAGGAGGCGAATCGGAAACTACATTTATCTGCCCGCGACACGATGCGAACTGCCCAGAGTTTGTACGAGCAGGGGTATATTACCTATATGCGGACAGATTCGGTGCATTTGTCGCAACAAGCGATCGCTGCCGCTCGTAGTTGTGTCGAGCAAATGTACGGCAAGCAATACCTCAGCCCCGAACCCCGCCAGTACACGACGAAAAGCAAGGGCGCTCAAGAAGCTCACGAAGCCATTCGCCCCGCCGGTAGCAGCTTCCGCACTCCCCAGGAAACCGGCTTAAGCGGTCGGGAATTCGCTCTATATGACCTGATTTGGAAGCGCACTGTCGCCACCCAAATGGCAGAATCTCGCCAAACTCAAATTACCGTGCAGTTGCAAGTCGAAGATGCCGGTTTTCGGGCTAGTGGCAAACGGATTGACTTTCACGGCTTCTTACGCGCCTACGTGGAAGGATCGGACGATCCCCATGCAGCACTAGAAGACATGGAAGTGATTTTACCAACTCTCAAAAAAGGCGATCGCCCGACCTGCAAAAAGTTAGAATCCATCGGGCACGAAACTCAGCCACCGGCAAGATACACGGAAGCTTCCCTCGTTAAGACCCTGGAAAGTGAAGGCATCGGGCGTCCCAGTACCTACGCCAGCATCATCGGCACGATTATCGAGAAAGGCTATGCCCAAATGAATGGCAACGCCCTCGTTCCTACCTTCACCGCCTTTGCCGTTACCAGTCTGCTAGAACAACACTTTCCCGATTTGGTCGATCCCAGCTTCACCTCCAAGATGGAGCAAACCCTAGATGAAATTTCCACTGGGGAAGCCAAATGGCTGCCATACCTGAAAAAGTTCTATCTCGGAGAAATGGGTCTGGCAACCCAAGTCAAGGAAAGGGAAAAGGGGATTGATGCTACATCTGCCCGTACTATCGAATTGGACGATCTCGGTGGGGCGAAAGTCCGGATTGGTCAATATGGCCCCTACATTGAAGCTGAAAAGGACTCTGGGCCAGTAAAAGCCTCGTTGCCTAAGGATCTGACCCCCTCAGACATCCACGCTGAGCTAATTGAGACACTGCTACAGCAGAAAACAGAAGGCCCCGATAAAGTCGGCTTGCATCCGGAAACCGGCGAACCGATTTACGTGCTGATTGGCACTTACGGCCCCTACGTCCAACTGGGTGATGCCACTGAGGAGAACAAAAAACCCAAACGCGCCTCTCTTCCGAAGGGGGTCACGATTGAGGACGTGACGCTGGATATGGCAGTTGGCTTGCTATCTCTGCCGCGGACTTTGGGCATTCACCCAGAAACTAACGGCAAAGTCCAGGCAGGATTGGGACGCTTTGGCCCTTACGTCGTCCACGACCAAGGCAAGGAAGGCAAAGAATATCGCTCCCTGAAAGCCAGTGACGATGTATTGACAATTGACATCGAACGTGCGGTCGAGCTGCTAGCTGAACCGAAAAAGGGACGCGGCGGGACTCGCAGCAAGTCTAAGGCACCGTTACGAGAACTGGGGACTCACCCGACTGATGGGGAACCCGTGAATATCTACGATGGCCCTTATGGCCCTTACATCAAGCATGGGAAGACGAATGCTTCTGTGCCAGAAGGGGAATCTGTGGAAGGGTTGACGATGGAAAAAGCGCTGGAAGCATTGGCAGCGAAGGCAGGTTCCACAACAAAATCTAGTCGCAAATCAACTACTAAGAGTGGAACATCTACCAAAAAGACCACAACTGGGAAGACAACCGCTAAAAAGACGACAGCAACCACTAGCACTAAGAAAAAATCTTAGTTTCTTGCCGGTGGCGGGAAGCGATCGCACTTCAATTTCGAGAAAAGAGCGATCGCTTCCCTTCAAAGAGTGTTAGACAAAGAGCGATCTCTCTTATCGTTGCAGAGGAGGGGGGCGTGAAGCGTGAGCTATCCCGTAGGAAATTGCCCACACTATAATTACTGGCATCTGTGGAAAGCTGGAGTCGTTCCCATGTCGTTACAAGAACTCAAAGAGCAAGCTTTTAATTTATCTGTGAGCGATCGCCTTGCACTGGTCAATGCTATTATTCAATCTCTGCAAGACACTCTCAACCCACAACCAAACCGAAAAACCCTGATTAACCAGATGCGAGGATTGCTGAAGACCGAGCAGTCACCACTAACTGATGCTCAAATTCAGGCAATCTTGGAAGAACGTCGGGTGGAGAAGTATCTCCAGTGAGAGTCCTGATCGATACTAATGTTGTTTTAGATTATTTACTGGAGCGAGAGCCGTTTTTGCAAGATGCAGAAGCATTAGACCTCTTGCACGAATCAGCTAACCAGAGCTAGCTCAAAGTTGATGATGCCTGCGAGTAGATGCACTCGGCGCGTAAAGTGCCGCCGTCGATTCCGATAGCGCTCAGCCAA
>NZ_JACJOQ010000226.1:0-3038 GCF_014695635.1 Coleofasciculus sp. FACHB-712
GGACCAAAAGGTTTGAGAAAATGCTTCATCAAGCCGATGTGCTTGCCTTCTCCCAAAATATTTAAAACAAATTTTCCGCCAGAATGCATCAGCGATTCAATCGCTCGATCCTTGGCGACAGCAATGGTTAAACCGGGGGGATTAAAAGTTGCCTGAGACACCCAAGAAGCCAACATCGCCCCGCTGAGTTCGCCTTGTTTCGTTGTTACAACGGAAAGAGAGCCAACCAGATGCCCTACCGCTTGTTCGATCCTGGCAGATTGCGAAGGTGAAATCGGTTGCACGCTTAACTGTTGTCGAGCCATTTTGGCTTTTTTAGCTTTTTTCAACGCTTGGGCGAAGTCTGTCCCGGCTTCTTCGCAATATTTCAGCGTCACCTCGGTGGGTTTAAATTTGACTCGAATCGGGTCGAAGCCAAAGCGATATCCAGCATCTTTTAACTTGCCTTCTAGTAGATCGATCGCTTCCCCACTCCAGCCATAAGAACCAAAAACACCCGCCAGCTTGCCTTTGCTCGCGTTGGATAGGACAATGCCCAAGGCAGTTTGAATCGGCGTGGGAGCATGACCGCCGAGGGTAGGAGAACCCATGATAAACCCATCTGATTTTTCTACAGCTTCTTGAATTTCCGAGGGTTCGGCAAATTCGCAGTTAATTGATTCGACAGCAACGCCTGCTTTGGTAATACCACTAGCGATCGCTTGCGCCAAGGTCGCTGTATTCCCATAAGCTGAAGCATAGAGCAGCGCCACGCTTGTTTCTGTTGCCCTTTGCTGCTGGTTCCATTGCCGATAAGCTTGCGTGAGCGGAATCAGACTGTAGCGCACCAAGGGGCCATGACCCGTCCCATAGAGTCTGGCTGGCAAATCCTGTGTGAGTTTGTCTAGCGCTGTTTCGACTTGCCGAGCGTGGGGAGCCATCAGACAATCGTAATAGTAGCGCCGATCTTCGCTAAACACCGTCCATCCTTCATCAAACACCTGATCGCCGCAAACGTGCGCCCCGAAAAGCTTATCCGTATACAAAATTTCGGTTAGGGAGTCGTGGGTGCAAAGGGCGTCAGGCCAACGGGGACTAGGCGTGGGGATAAATTGTAAGTGATGACCTTTGCCTAAATCGAGGGTTTCTTCCCCTCGCATTATGGCAATTTGTAGATTGTGTTCTTGTAAAGTCTCTGGGAAAGTGTTTTCAAAAAGATTTCGCAGCAGAATTGACCCTGGATTCGAGCAAACAAAAGTAATTTGAGGAGCCAGTTTTAGTAAAGCATTCAGCGTAAAAACTCGGTTGGGGTTGACGTGTCCTAAAATCACGTAATCCAGCTTGTTTAAGTCAAATCGCTGCTGTAAAGCGGAAAGAAAAATGCCTGTAAATGATTCTCCCGGCGGATCGATGAGCGCTGTTTTATCCGCTTGAATCACATAAGAATTCGCCGTTGTGCCCCGTTGTAGAGCATATTCGATTTCAAACTTAAGTCTGTCCCAAGTGCGCGATCGCAACACAGTTGTATCTGCACCAATCGGGAGAACCTGAACATCGCGGGGTTTTGTGGCTGTCATCATAAGTTAAAACGGTAATTTTTTTAAACGCAAAGGTACACTCTCATACGCAAAGTTAAAGCTGCTTCTTTGCGTACCGAGAGCGCTAACCTTGGCGCATCAAGAGCGTTAATAATAATTTCCGATCTTGCGATGGTGAACCGCTGTGAGGGCGTCGGGTTTGGAGACGCGACCGGATTGAACGGTGCTGTAAACTATCCAATGATCGCTGCATTCCATGCGGCTAGAGACTTCACACTCCATGTATGCGAGGGCTTCCGTCAGAATCGGGGAACCATTCTCCGCAGGCTGAGATTTGATCCCGGCAAATCGATCCGCGCCAGGGGGGAATCGTTTTAAAAAGTGCCGCATCAAATTTTGATAATTTCCTTCTTCTAAGACGTTGAGGACAAAGCGATCGCCTACTTGCATCATGGACTCAATAGCCCGGTCTTTTGCGACAGCGATTGTGAATCCTAGGGGTTGGAAGCTGGCTTGTGCCACCCAGGAAGCTAACATGGCACCTTTGACTTCGCCTTTTTTGGCAGTGATGATGTACAATCCACCGCTGATGCGTCCCAGGGCTTTTTCTAATTCGGCATCAAGAGATTTAATCTGTTTGATGTTGCGATCGCGGGTGAGCAATTGTCCTAAGTCTGTACCCGCTTCTTCACACAACTGATAGGTGGCTTCTCCGGGTGTATCTTTAATCCGAATTGCTGGAAATGCGACTGTCAGCCCTAACTCTCTAAATTTACTCACCAGCGGATCGACGGGTTCGTCATCTCCTCCGTAGGACTCCAGAATCCCGACTACTTGTTTTTCCTTAGCAGCGGCTAAAACGGTGCCAATCGCAGCTTGGGCGGCGGCAGAGGCGGCTGGGGGTGTGGCAATGACTAAGCCGGATGAACGCCCTACCAGTTCTTGCACCTCCTGAGGATCGGCGGATTTCAGGTCGAGTGTCTCGACGGCGACGCCTGTTTTGGTGATGCCTTTGGCGAGAGATTGGGAAAGGCGATCGCTATACCCGTAATCGGAGACGTAAAATACCGCTACTGTCGTCTCGCCCTTGGTTTGAGCTTGACTCCACTGGCGATAACGTCCCGTCAGTTCCACAACGTTGTGGCGCAGCAGCGGGCCGTGTCCGGTGGCGATGGTGTGTACTTCTGGCAGTTCTCCCATCCGTTTCAGTGCAGACAGCACGGAACGGGCATTCGGAGCCATCAGGCATTCGTAGTAAAACCGATAATCGGCTTCGATGGCGGCTAAATCTTCATCGAAGGTGCTATCCGAGCAATAGTGCAAGCCAAAGGCGTCGCAAGTATACAGGATTTGGGTTTTGTGGTCGAAGGTGAAAATCGTGTCGGGCCAGTGCAAGTTGGGAGCAATCACGAATTCCAATTCGTGTCCGTTGCCTAAATCCAACTTGTCGCCATTTTTGACGATTCGCCGCTCAAACGGCTGATGCACAAAATCTTCGATAAACTGGATTGCGACTTTTGA
>NZ_JACJOQ010000227.1:0-6498 GCF_014695635.1 Coleofasciculus sp. FACHB-712
TTGGGTTGGGAAGCCTGCTGGCATTGTTCACCAGCCGTCAGTTGATGGGAGTGGCAAAAACCTACAAACACGCCCTCGCGATCGCCCAAGAGCAAACAAACGCGCTGCGTCGATCTGCTCAGCGGTTGGAAGCATTGCATGAGATCGACCAGGCGATTCTGGCAGCACATTCACGGGCAGCACTTGTCCGCGCGGCATTGTCGCGGATGCGGCGCTTAGTGCCCTGCCAGCAATCTTTTGTGGTGTTGTTTAACTTTGAAACTGGCGTTGCCCAGGTGATAGCCGGAAGTGTCAACGGAGATTTGTGGTTCAAAGAAGGCGCTACGCTTCCCATTGACGATTTTGTGCCTGGATTTCTCTTAGGGCAACAGAGAACCTATTCTCTAGAGAACGCGGCACTCAATCGTTGTCCGCCTGCCATGAAGCGAATGGGGGAAGGGCAAAGCAGCTGCATGACTGTACCCCTGCGGGTCGAAGAAAATCTGCTCGGCGAACTGATTCTAAGTGCCACGGAACCGGCAACGTTTAATCCGGAACACCAAGAGATTGCCACTGAGGTTGCCAACCAACTTGCGATCGCAATGCAGCAAGCTGAGTTACGAGAACAGCTCGAACAGAACAATGCACAACTAGAGCAGCGCGTTAGCGATCGCACCGTTCAATTGCAGGAAGCCAATGCTGAATTAGAAGCGTTTGCCTATTCCGTTTCTCACGACCTCCGTGCGCCATTGCGTGCCATGCAGGGTTTCAGTCACGCTTTGTTAGAAGACTATAGCGACTCCTTAGATGCCATCGGGCAAGATTATGCCCAGCGCATTATTACGGCTTCTCAGCGCATGGATACCTTAATCCAGGATCTGCTCGACTATAGTCGCCTCAGCCGCACGGAGATCCGTCTCCAGCCGATTTCCCTAGAAACTTTGGTGGTGGAAGTCCTCGCTCAACTAGAGCCAGAACTGCGGCAAAAACAAGTCCAAGTGACAGTAGAACCACCGCTGCCTCAAATCGTCGGGCATCGCACCACCTTGATTCAAGTCTTGACAAATTTGCTAAATAATGCAATAAAATTTATCGCTCCTGGAGTCCAACCGCAGGTGCGAGTATGGGCAGAAGTTAGGGAGAGAGGGGAAGCCGAGGAACAGGGTATTGTAGAGGCAAGGGTAGAGACCAGAGCGATCGCATCTAGAGCCGAAGAGCCAGAGAGTAATCAACCTTCAGCAACTTCCCAATTTTGGGTACGCTTGTGGATAGAAGACAACGGCATCGGCATTGCTCCAGAACATCAACAACGCATTTTTCGCGTCTTCGAGCGCCTACACGGAATTGAAAGTTACCCCGGCACCGGCATTGGGTTGGCAATTGTGCGGAAAGGGTTAGAACGCATGGGAGGTCATGCCGGAGTCGAGTCGCAAGCTGGTGAGGGAAGCAGATTTTGGATAGACCTGCCCAAGGCTAGAGACGAATGTTGAACGCGTCTAACTATACTATTTTGCTGGTGGAAGACGACTCCAATGACATTTTCCTGATCCAGCGAGCTTTTCGGAAAGCTAACCTGCTTAACCCATTGCAAGTGGTGGAAAATGGGGAGGCAGCCGTGTTTTACCTTGCGGGCGAACCGCCTTACACCGATCGCGATCGCTACCCCCTACCCGTTTTGATCCTGCTAGACCTGAAACTCCCTCGCAAGTCGGGTCTTGAGGTGCTGGAATGGTTACGGCAGCAGCCAGACCTGAAGCGCCTGCCCGTTGTTGTTCTAACTTCCTCCGAGGAAAATCGCGACATCAACCAAGCCTATGACCTGGGAGCCAACTCTTACTTGGTTAAACCAGTTGCTTTTGAAGCGTTGCTGGATATGGTGAAAACACTGAATTCATATTGGCTCATTTTCAACCAGAAGCCAAAATTAGAGGAGAGTTGAAAGTTGGAAAGACTTTGAAAGCTGAAAGCTTAAATCTTCAACCCTTTCAACCTTCCAACTAAATAGCGGATATGAGCCAGACCTTACGTATTTTACTGATCGATGACAACCCTGATGATCGCCTCCTAGCAGCTCGTCAGCTCAGCCGAGCCTTTTCCGATCTCCAAATTCAGGAGATAGCAGAAATCAATGCCTTGAACCAGGCACTTGCGGCAGATGGCTTCGATGCCGTTGTCACTGACTATCAACTGCGCTGGAGTGATGGTCTAACGGTTCTGCGTGCCGTCAAAGCTCGGTATCCCGACTGCCCCGTGGTGATGTTTACCAATACAGGCAGCGAAGAGATTGCTGTAGAAGCGATGAAGGCGGGGCTGTCCGACTACGTTCTGAAGTTGCCCAAATATTACAACCGTCTGCCTGCTGCGGTGCAGTTAGCCCTAGAACGAGCCGAAACTCAGCGAAGAGCCGCTCGTCTGGAAGCGCATCGGCAAGCTTTGAGCGAGGTATCGCGGGCTTTTGCTGAGAAAATTCCGGAATTTCAAGCAGTTCTAGAACTGGTCAGTCAGCAAATAGCTCAGCGACTGGGAAATCTGTGCGTAGTTCGCATCCTATCAGATGATGGAAAGTACCTCAACCCGGTAGCAATTTATCATCCAAACCCAGAAGCCCTCGCCTGTTTGCAAGAAACCCTCGCCACGGAGCCACACCGCGTTGATGAGGGTTTGACGGGTCGGGTCTTTAAAACGGGCGAGACGCTACTGATTCCAGTCGTGTCGCCAGAGGAGATACAACCTTTGAGCGAGTCCAAGTATTTGCCCTACTTGCAGCGCTTTGGGATATACAGCATTTTGATCGCACCCTTAGAGGTACGAGGTCGGCGGATTGGGACTTTATTCGTTTCGCGCGATCGCCCCGGATACTCCTATACTCGTGATGACCAATTCTTTCTGCAAGACCTCGCGGATCGGGCTGCTTTGGCAATTGACAATGCCCGACTCTACCGGGAAGCTCAGGAAGCCAACCACCTCAAGGACGAGTTCCTGGCAACCCTGTCTCACGAACTCCGCACCCCCCTGAACTCTATCCTCGGATGGGCAACGCTACTCCGCAATCAGAAGCTAACTCCCACTGTTATCAGTCGTGCCCTTGAGAGTATTGAGCGCAACGCCAAGGCGCAGGTAAAACTCACCGATGAAATTCTAGATGTCTCGCGGATTATTCGGGGCAAGCTGCACCTGAATATTCGCTCGATCGAGCTGATACCTATCATTGATGAAGCGATTAATATCTTGCGTCCGGCAGCGGATGCCAAGGGGATTCGAGTCAAGGCGGTACTAGACCGCTCAGTCGGCTTGGTCGCTGCCGATCCAGATCGCTTGCAGCAAGTCGTTTGGAATCTACTCTCCAACGCCATCAAGTTCACATCAGAAGGCGGGCAAATTGAGGTGCGGCTGGAGAGGGTTGAAGGAAAACTCGAAGAAAAAGTTGAAGTGCAACCCACGAACTCTCCACTTAATAACCCGCAACCTTCAACTTTCTTTGCCCAAATCCAAATTAGCGACACAGGCATGGGCATTAGCCCCGACTTTCTGCCCTATGCGTTTGACCGCTTTCGTCAAGCTGACGCGAGTACCACGCGATCGCATGGAGGATTAGGACTTGGATTAGCGATTGTGCGTCACTTGGTGGAATTGCACGGTGGCACCGTTCGTGCTGCTAGTCTCGGAATCGGGCAGGGAGCAACGTTTACAGTGCTTCTACCACTTTTTGATAAAAGTCGAGAAACCGAGGGGCAGGAGCGCCGGGGGGCAGAGGAGTCGGGGAGCGGGGAAGCTAAGGAGAAGGTAGCACAAGCACCTCAACTCCTGAGCGGATTGCAGGTTCTAGTTGTGGATGATGATACGGATACACGCGAATTGATCGCCCTCGTGCTTGAAGAGTCTGGGGCGAAAGTGAAAGCGATCGCATCCGTAGCCGAGGCGTTAGAAGTCCTTCGTAGCTGGCAGCCCGATTTGCTGGTGAGTGATATTGGAATGCCAGAGGAAGATGGCTACGCCCTCATCGGCAAGATGAGAACTTTGGAAGAAAAAACCGGAAAACAAATTCCAGCCCTAGCGCTGACCGCCTACGCTAGGGAGGAAGATAAAAACCGCGCCCTGAAGGCAGGGTTTCAAATGTATCAGTCTAAGCCCGTCGAGCCTGATGATTTAGTGGCGGCGGTGGCACTTCTGGCTGGGTGTGCAGGTTAAGTCTAGCTAAGGCGCTTTTCTAGATATTGACCGATCATTTGCTGTTCTCCGGCACGGGAGATGATCGTTTGCCGGGTGCGGTAGCTTCGACCAATCAGTTTTAATTCTTCTTCAAATGAAGAGTCTCTGTACTCTGTCCGCAAGCACAAAGTTTTGGGATTGGGGAAATAATACTCAGCCGTGACGGGTTTCGGAGTGGCAAAGCCGCGATCGCGATAGAGTGTGGTTCCTAATGCGCCAAATAGTGTCGAACCTTTGGACTCTTTGCGGTTTGTGACTGAGTTTGTGCTGTTCCACTCTACATAGGAACCACAAATCAGCGCTGCTGGATCTTCCAGCTGGTGTAACTCTGCCAAATGTAGCAATTCCGAGCTTCCCTGTTCCAGAAACCGGACGGTAATCAGACTCACCATCTCCTTGGTTTCTCCATCCGGCAGCGTATAGTAGCGTCTTTCAGAGTGCCATTTGCCCTCTGATTCCTGAAAAAACGCTGCAATTAAAGATTCTTCATTGGTTTGGGCAAGTTGTCTTAGTGTTGTCACCAGTACCAGTCCTCATATGAATTGAAAATAAAGTTCTTGCAAGCGTCAATTTTTGCTTGGTAGCTATGGGACTTATCACCCTTTTATTTGACCTTTATGCAAGCAATCTCATGAACGGTTGTGCAAGTCGCGGTTTCTAGTGACACCCGATCTGGGTACAGTTGAGCGCCACTATATCGGGTCAGCTATCTGGCACTTAGCTGACGTACCACCTTGGCTAGAGTGGTAAGCCTGCCAAAATGCAAGTCACTGTTAACAATCTTAATAATAATAGATGATAGCTAAAAATACTTACTAGCGGCTCTGTCATCCGGAAGAATCTTAGAACCGTCTATCCCATAAGGGCACGACGAAAGGTGGAAAAGCTTTCGAGAGAGATGATCGCGGTTTTCAGTTGCGTGTAATACTTTGAACCTCACCCCCAACCCTTCTCCGTGAACGGAGAGGGGAGAACAGGGAACCCCTCCTCTTGAACGGGGAGGGGCAGGGGTGGGGTTAAAATGTACGGCATCCAATCGAGAATTGCTATCTAGCAATCTATATTTGAGTTGTGAGCCAAGCGATCGCGGACATTCGCCTCAGATGTCGCCCACTGGACGATCGCTTGGGTTAAGCCGTCTAGAGTGTATTCAGGGGCTTCTACATCCACTCGCCCCAGCAGAGAAAGACAGGTTTTAGAAGTTTGAGGGCCAATCGAGGCGATACAGACACCTTGTAAGGGTAATTTGTCGATTTCTCCGACTAATTGACCAAAAAATTGCACAGTTTTAGAACTTGCAAAAGTAATCACATCTACCACTTGTCGCTGGAGGGCATCTAAGGCAGCGGGTGCGATCGCTTTCGGACACTGAGATTGATAAGCCGCCACTTCGATTACTTCCGCACCTTGGACAGTTAATTCCTTCACCAAGACTTCTCTTCCGCCCGTTTCCACTCTGGGAAACAGAATTTTCTTGCGTTCTAACGGTTCTGGAAAGTATTCAATTAGAGAATCTGCGACAAAATCCGGGGGAATAAAATCGGGTTGTAAGCCATGCTGCTTGAGACTTTGGGCGGTTTTCTTCCCGACAACAGCAATTTTGACCCCGGCTAAGGCACGGGCATCTTGATTTTGCGCTTCCAGCCGTTCAAAAAAGTAATCAACCCCGTTGCTGGAAGTGAGAATTAACCAGTCGAAATCCGATAAATGCGCGATCGCATTATCCAATTCTTCCCAACTGGAAGGAGGAGTAATTTCCAGCGTCGGCATCTCAATCACCGTCGCGCCTTCTTCTTGGAGACGCACGCAAAACTCACCCGATTGTCCAGCTGCGCGTGTCACCAGGATAGTTTTCCCAGCTAGCGGTTGGGAAGAGTTTTGAGTCGTTAGAGACGAGGTTTTCTGAGAACTGTGGCTTCCCATAGGTATGTCTGATAAACTCACCCCTGCGGATTGGGTTGAAGATTCTGATGATTGTACGGGCGGATTTAGGCGTCGATCTGAGACGACTGGTGCATCTGGCGATCGCAAGTATTCTCTCAAACCGACGACTTCCCCGATGGTAATGACGCTGGGAGAGAGAGATTCACCCCTAGTTTGCTCAACGATAGTGCCCAGCGTAGCTGTCCAGACTTGTTGTTGAGGCGTTCCCGCCCAACGAATCGCAGCGACGGGAGTAGAAAGCGATCGCCCATATCGATGCAACTGATAGACAATTTCACCGAGATTGCGCCCACCCATCAAGATTACCAGCGTTTCCATCCGCGCCAGCGCTTCCCAGTCCAAAACATCCGGTTCGTGGGCAGTAAT
>NZ_JACJOQ010000228.1:0-9050 GCF_014695635.1 Coleofasciculus sp. FACHB-712
TTCAGGATTATCCAGTTCTGGTTTAAACCAACGGTTGGAGTCGTTGTATCAGTGCATTAGTGCTAATACTTAGTGCTAATACTTTGATGCAAGACGCGATCGCATTTATTTTATTTGCGATCGCACAGTAAAAACATTCATGGCACCTCTGGGAGGTGACATCACTCCAGGTAGGGCACCCACCAGAGGTGCCCCTACATTCTCTGCAAACGGAGAGAGCGATCGCAAGTTTAGTTTTATGGTTGCTTTTAACCGATTTTTAACCTAAATTGATTTTTAAAGTACAGTAAATCGGGCGAATTACCGTAGTTACTGTGAAATTGGGAAGATATCGCCTAGCCAGCCACAAGTAACTGGACTACCATAGCCCAGTTTTTAATCAGTACGTTGGGGGACTGAGGGATCGGTATTCTAGTTGTTCTGGGAGTTCCAGCAATGAGTTCGATGTTTTTTAGCCCAAGCGATTGGCAGAGTGTAACTTTTAGGCTTACCACTGCACTACTGGTTGGCGGTGCGATTGGCATGAACCGCCAGCAGCCTGGTAGACCTGCTGGCTTAAGAACTTTTATGATCGTTAGCTTAGGCGCTGCCGCATTTGTAATAATTCCTTTGCAGGTGGATGGTGACAATACCTTTTCTTCTTCCAATGCTCTGAGTCGCACCATCCAAGGCGTTGCTACGGGAGTTGGGTTCTTGGGTGCGGGAATGATTCTGCAACAATCTCATCAAACACTTAGAAAAGCCGAAGTCAAGGGGCTAACTTCCGCCGCAACTATTTGGTTGGCGGCTGGATTGGGAGCAGCCGCAGGCTGTGGATTATGGCGAATGAGTCTGATTGGAACGCTATTTGCATTGGTGGTTCTTAGTGGAGTGAAGAAACTCAAGAAGTCTCCCTTGATTCGTCTTCACGATGACAATCGGACGAAAACACCGGAAAAAGACGCTGCATCGAATCAAGATGCAGCGAAGTAATAACTTCGCTTTTAGGACTTTTAAGAGCGAGGGGTGAAAGTAAATTCAGTTGCAGTAGATTCCGGCGTCCTGCCGCCTACATTGGTCAGATATGGCGCGGCTTCGATGTGAAGCGATGCGATTCTTGTAGTCTGGGCTTTTGATTATCTCTACGGGTACGTCAGGATGCGATTTTCCCTTCTTCATCGCACTTAGCTGAGTTTGTTTAGCCAGCCTAGAAAAGATGAATTAGAAGAGATTTTGACCGCAAATTAAGGAATCTTGATCCGTAAACTGTAGATTGAATTGCCTAATCTTACAGCACTTAGGAATTAGAAAAGAGTGCGTGTGTATGGCATCTCCTCGCCCCTCAGTGCCTTGAAATCAAAGCGTGAGCGACGTTCTCGTGAGCGATCTTCCCGACGGAGTTCCTCATCGAACCAGCCACCCTCATCCTTCAGGTAGAAGTGTTCTCAGTTTTATGGTATTAAATGTACAGTAAGTTGAGCGATAAACCGTAGATTTAAGGGATTCATCTAACCTAATTCGGTTTTTTGTCAAGGAAACCCGCACGTTAAGAAAATTGGGAAACAGTCGCTATGAGTATTTTGATTGAAGACGTATCGAAACGATTTGGCTCTTTTCAGGCGGTTTCAGGGGTCAATTTAGATATTAAAAGTGGCTCTTTAGTGGCGCTTTTGGGACCTTCTGGATCGGGGAAATCCACTTTATTACGGCTGATTGCAGGTTTAGAGACTCCAGACAGCGGTAGAATCAGAATCGCCGATCGGGACGTGACCCAGCAAAGCGTGCGATCGCGCGGCATCGGCTTTGTGTTTCAGCACTATGCGCTGTTTAAACACATGACTGTTCGCCAAAACATTGCCTTTAGTCTAGAGTTACGCAAAGCGCCCAAAGTCAGGATTCGACACCGAGTAGAGGAACTTTTAGACTTGGTGCAGCTCAATGGCTTTGGCGATCGCTACCCCTCTCAGCTTTCTGGGGGACAGCGGCAACGGGTGGCTTTGGCGAGAACCTTGGCTGTCGATCCCGAAGTATTGCTGTTGGATGAGCCATTTGGAGCTTTGGATGCCAAAGTACGTAAAGAACTGCGAGCTTCGTTGCGACACTTACACGAACGGGTAAATGTCACCACTGTGTTTGTTACCCACGACCAAGAAGAAGCAATGGAACTTGCCGATCAAATTGTGGTGTTTAACAAAGGTCGGGTGGAACAGGTCGGGACTGCCGCAGAGATTTATGACCATCCAGCAACCCCGTTTGTGATGAGTTTCGTTGGTCCAGTGAATGTTCTACCAAGTTCTGCTGGTATTTTTCGCTTGTCGAACTTGGAGTCGCCAACTTCTCATGTGTTTTTGCGTCCCCACGATGTCGCGATCCATACGGTGCCTGAAGAAAATGCTGCCCCAGCCAAGGTCAACCGCATCGTGCATCTAGGTTGGGAAGTTCAAATTGAGTTGCGTTTTAAGGATGGTCAGGAAGTCACAGCTTATATTACGCGCGATCGCTTAAACCAGTTGCAACTGCAACCCCAGCAGCTAGTTTATGTCAAACCCCAACACGCCAAGACCTTCCCCGCATACTCTTTAAATTGAGCAATTAAGTAGAAACAACGTTACTGTTAGGTGCTGCAATGACTCAAGTACAAAGTAGCACCGTTACCAGACCCACTAGAGAGAAGACTAAACCCAACTTCCAACCATTGCCTGGACGGTGCGCCTGGGGCGGAAAGAAGTTGCGAAGGCGGACGATGACGACGCCAAAACCCATCAAAGCGATCGCTGTCCGCATCCACCCCAGATAGGTGCGCTCGTTTGCCAAGCGATCGCGCACCCGCGATGAATTCTACCGTTCTTTACTTTTTGTATCGCTCACCATTCACGCTCTATACCCCTCAAAGGGATGTAGTTTAATCGGATTAAATTTCGTAGTGCCAGAATGGCTGTTGCTCTTGCAGAACAATGAAGCGATGAGGCAGGCGCTGAATAATTCCCCGCTTCTCAAATTCATTGAGCAGTCGCGTCACCGTGACTCTGGTAGAACCGATGAGTTCGGCAATTTCCTGGTGTGTCAAGCGCAAATCGATCTGTTTTCCTTGCTCGATTTCACGCCCAAACCTTTTCGCCAGCCAAGTTAACAGTCGCAGGAGGGAAGCGTCCACCGATTTGCAATGCAGAATCTCTATGAATTCTTGAAATTGCTGAATATGCAGAATCATAGACTCGGTGGCTTCGTGACACTTGCTAACCGGCAGAACTTTTACCTCTACCAGCGTTAGGCATTCAATTTGATAAGGGTTAGCCTTGGATAGCACTCTGCCAACAATATCTCCTGGTCCCCATAAACCGAGCGTGATGGTTGTGCCGTCTTCGAGCCAGGTTACGGTGCGAACTACCCCAGTCTCAATTTGCCAGAGATAATTCTGCTCTAAGGGTAATAGAGAGCGCCGAGAAAATGTACGTCGCTTCAGGTGAGCAGAGCTAGGTAATAAAAACGGGGAAGCAGTCATGGATAGTCATCCAATTTTAAAACAGCTACGAAAATCCAGAGCGATCGCAATTACGGTTGCCGAACGCTGGTTGCGGGGATGCGTTGAAGAGGTTTCACCCAAATATACTATATTCCGCTAGGAAAACTGTGGATTAAAAAAAATAAAATTGTCGCATTCCCGAAGTTGTGCGGCAATTGATAGCACGGTATGCGAACAAGAATTGCTTGACTCGCTGGAATTGCCCGATTATTTGGGTGCAATTGTATTGATTCTCTCTGTGCAGTCAAAAGCTGTGCAGTCAAAAGATGATGACGCGATCGCTCTAATGTACGATGCGGCTACAGGGGGCGGTTACGAGATAATCGGCTCATAGTAGAAAGCAAGGCTGTTGAAGGGAAGCGTTTAGATGTCCGAGCCATTACTCATCGTCGATGTGCAATCTGGTTTTATCAACGACTTCACGCATCATATCCCGGAGCGTGTTGTCCGCCTTCTCCAGCGTCACGAGTACGCGCCAATTCTGTTTACACGCTTTATCAATGTGTCCGACGGACCGTACTATCGCTTTCTGAACTGGCACGGCTGCGATAGCGACGCAGAAACAAGCCTTGTCTCGGAACTCGAATCCTTTGCCAAACCAGAACTTGTGTTCTCAAAGTCGGGACTGTGCGGAATGCCAGACAAACTGGTGAACTACCTGCGCGAAAATTCGATTGAGCGGATTTCTGTCGTCGGTATCGATACCGATATGTGCGTGTTGAAGATTGCAATGGATCTGTTCGATATCGGCATTGAACCACTTGTACTGACTGATTGCTGCGCCAGTACAGCCGGTTTGCAAGCGCATTTGGCGGGACTAGCGGTACTCAGCCGCAATATTGGTGCCCAACGGTTGCACGATGCGGGTCTTGGAGGAGGCATGCTAGCTGCGCCGTAGAAGCAGCAGATAAATAGTTCGGTTAGTAAAAAGACGCGAGAATTTTCCCTCTATAGAGACGCGAGAGACGCGAAGCAGCACCGCTTCGCGTCTCTACAATCTATGCAACCGAACGAATCATCTTATTTGTTTTTCTGGAGGGTTTTCGCTTGCTCCAGCGTGATTTCTTTCAATGACTGATAGGAACTAGCATTTGATGCCCCTTCAATCGCTTTAACAGCCAGATCCTGAACCTGCTTGAGGGCTGAATCGAGTTGTTTCGAGAGACTGAGAATTCGCGCATCCTGATTGCGAATCGTCTCCTCTAACGACTGAATTCTCTGTTCGTGCAAACGCTTTTGCATTTCCACATCTTTAGCATACAAATCAGACTTAATTTTGGTTTGGTAATGGGCAATGCCTTTGCCTTCTTCCTTGGCTTTTTTGATAGCCGCTTCCAGTTCCTTAGGAAATACTTCTACCTTAGCTTTCGCCTCATCATATTGTTTTTCTCGTTCAGCGATCGCTTTCTCCCGCTCATCCCACTGTTTTTCCTTTTCTTGTTGGAATTCTTCCAGATGCTTATACAAACCTTTCTTGGTTTGATCGTACTCGTCCTGGTTGATGTTGCGTTGAAGTTCTAGATCGTACTTATACTCTTTAGCATCCCGCTGGCGCGTTTTAGCTTGCGTTTCATTGCGCTCCTTAATCGAGCGTTTACGTTCTTCTTGCTCTTTGAACCAAGCGTTTTTTTGCTCTAGTGTTTCTTGTTCTAAATTTTCACGTCTTTGGCTAAGTTCCTCTTCAAAAGTTTTGGAACTTTCTTCATACTGTTGGATGAGCGTATCCAACATTCCTTCTGCGATTTCTAAATTATGTAGTTCTTCTAATTGTTTAACCTCTGTGGCGACTGAACCCCTGAGTTCTTGTAGCTTAGAAGCTTCTAATGTCAGTTTCTCTGACAACTCGCTGACAGCACTCCCGAATCCTAATTGCAGCTTTGCCAGACTTTCAATTACCCGCTCCATTTTTTGTTGATCCGCAGCAGCCTGATTCATTGTTATCCTCGATTCCAATGGTTGTTTGTCTTTAATCGCTGGTGGTTTACTTTGATTCAGTTGCTTCAGTTGCGAATCTAGCGCTGCTTTCTCTTTACTTAATTCCTCATACGCCGCTAAGATTTCAGCCTTGGTGTTTTTGTCGTTGGGTTTTCTTGCCATTGATAATCTCCTATTTTTGAGAACCGCTATTTATGGAGCCAGATAAAAGCGAATTTCTAATTTCTCTTTTCCGTGCCTGTTAATTTAGCGGAGGAGTTGTCAAAGGCTCTCATGGCAATATCTTGTGCTTGCTTCAAGGCAGCTTGAAGTTGAGCAGTCATTTCTGTTATTTGTTCAGATTGTTTTTGAATTGTCTGCTCTAGGGATTGAATTTTAAATTCATTCGCTTGTTTAGTCGCTTCCCACTCTTTTTCATACAAATCAGCTTGCACTTTAGCGTCTTGGTGAACGTCTTTAATTGCCTCTTCTCTGGCTTTTTTAACAGCGTCCTCCAATTCTTTAGGAAATCCTTCTATTTTCTTTTGATGCTCCGTAAATTCTGCTTGACGCTTTGTCAGACTGTTTTCTCGCTCTGACCACTGTTTTTCTTTCTCTTTTTCAGATTGTTGCAATTCCCGTTCCAAGTTTCGCTTAATTTCTTCGTACTCATCTGTCTCTATTTTCCGAGTACGTTCTAAATCGTATTGATATTCTTCAACTTCCCGCTGGCGTTCGGCAGTTAATAGAGCATTTTGTTCTTGGAGTGTCGTTTCAAATTCTTCCTGTTCTTTTTGCCAAGATTTGCGGATGGTAGACTGTTGTTTTTCCAGTGCTTCCCGTTCGCTGGCTATTTTTTGTTCAAGGGATTTTAGGTTTTCTTGGTGTCCTTGCGTTAAGATGTGCAGCGCATCTGCTACTACTCTGATTTGCTGAAGTTCTTGCAAATGCTGCGTTTCAATGTCTAGCGCCCGTTTTAGTTCGTCTAACTTTGAAGTTTCACCCGTTAATTTTGCGGAGAGTCCAAAAACAATTCCGCCAAACTCTAATTGCAGATCGGCTAGACCTTTGACAATACTATCAATCGTATAGGTGGAAGCAGCTTGAAGAATTTCTTTGTTCTTTTCTTTTTCTGCTTCTTGTTCTTTGGTCGCTATTTTTGACTCGATTTTTTTCTTGTCTGCAATCAGTTGTTTGAAGGCTTCCAGAATCTGTTCTTTGCTGTCTTTGGATGCCACTTTATTCATGCTTTTTCTCCATAAAAAAGTTGCTCGGTTGCAGGTAAATTTCCTACAGCAGAGTGTTGCAATCTAACCCAAGACTTTTTGGTTAAGGCTCGATCCCCCCTAACTCCTCCTTAAACAGGGAAAATCAGGCAAAAACGCGCTTTTTTAAGCTTCCCAATTCATTGGGGGATCTTCATATGAAATTGCATTAACCAAAAAGTGGTGCAATCTAACCGGGAACACAGCCCTTTATAGAACATATGTTCTAGTGCAATATACTCAAGGAATTATGGCATTGTCAAGGGAAAATACGCCAAGAAATAGGTGTATAAAAAGATACTGCTTGTAAACAACCTGAGCAGGTAGTAGCCCCTACGAACCTTTTAGTAGGCACGGCAATGCCGTTCCCCTGCGCTAGGGAACGAGAAAGGGAGGTGGGGATGAGGCTAGTAAGTCGCTTGGGTAAGGGTTTGGTGAATTTGGTCTAACACTTCTGCCATCGATAGGGCGGGCACGCGCAGAATTTTGGTAGCGATCGCGCTGAGGATTTCCGGCAACTCTGAGGTAGGTTCATCGACCCCATCCCCTTGATGCTCCAGCACCAAAATCGGCGGCAGAAAAGGCATCTGTCTCAAGGAAGTCAGCGCCTCCATCAAGGCTGGATTTAGCTCCATGTCTGCCAGATCGATCAGCAATAAATCAACGTTTTGATGTTGAAGTTGCCGCAACACTTCAGTCCAAGAGCGCGAAAGTATACTTCTAAACCCGGCTTTTTGTAGGTAGTGAATTAGAGGAGATGCCTTCGAGCCGCCCCCCTGGGGTTTCGCGAACAATCGAGGGTCGAAGGCTTCGCTTGTCGGGTAGCGATTGACGCTTGCAGATAAATCCATTAGCGATCGCGCATCGACGACTAAAATGCTGGGCTTACAGCTCATCCCGACGGCAATCTGAATCACCTGCAATAAGGCAGCGGTATGGTCGTTCCCATCCGCTGCCAAACAGGGAAAGACACAAAGACTGCTCACTTGATTTGCAGCCTCAGTGGTTGGGCGATCTAGCGTTACTAATGGTAAAGAAGCAAGGCTCGTCCGTGAGGCAAGCTGTTTGAGATAGGCAAGCGGATCTTCTAAACCCCCACCATCGAGGATGACGACATCCGGCTGCCAAACGCGAGCCAAAAGTTCTGCCTGTTCTAGATCGTCGGCTTCTAGAACCCGGTGATTTGGCGAGAGTCCCAAGGCGGTGGGCGAAAATTCTATCGCGGCTTGCTCAACAGAGGTGAGATGTAAAATCGTCAGGCTAACGTTGGTGCATTGCTTTGGCTTGGTTAAACAAGTCAGGCTATGGCGTAAAGTTTCCGTCTGGACTGGCAGAGTTAAAAAGCCATCTGCGCGGTTGGAGGCGGCTTGCTCTTTTTCGGCGTTAGCGGCTGTCACAATGACTGGAATGTGGCAGGTTTGGTCGTCTGATTTGAGCAGAGTCAGCACGTCCCAGCCGGAAAGCAGGGGCAAGCACGGGTTGAGCAGTATGGCTTGTGGCTGAAATCGCCGTGCCTTTTCGAGGGCTTCTGTCCCGGAACGAGCGATCGCGGCTCGATAGCCTAAACTGCTGAGTTGCTGGGTTAAATGGTCGATGTAGTGGGGTGCAGCTTCGACAATCAAAATCAACCGATTGCGGTTCAAGGATGAACGATGGGGAGCGAAGGATGCATCCCGATTTTTTTGAGCCTTCATCCGGCTTCCCTCCTCCTTGCGCGTCGGCGGAATCGGAGGAAGTAGCAGGGTAAACTGGCTTCCTTCACCAGGTTTGGAGATAAAGGAAACATCCCCACCGTGCAGACGAGCCAAACCTTGGGTTAAAACCAGCCCCAACCCCGTCCCGTCAAAGCGGCGGGTCATCGGGTCTTCTAGTTGTTGGAATTTCTGAAAAATTAGATGTTGTTTTGCCTCTGGGATGCCAATGCCGGTGTCCCAAACAGTAAAAGCAATCCAGCCTTCCCACCGACTAACTTTCAGTCCAGTTTCGCCGCCCGCTTCAGTAAATTTGAGGGCGTTGGAAAGCAGGTGCGTGAGCATCTGGCGCAGACGCAAATCGTCCGCCACAATCGTTTCTAATCCCGGTTCAATACTGAGCGTAAAACCCAGTTCCTCTTTGGCGTTGCTGACTGGTTCATGCCCCGTCGCCGGTTGGTCTTTCAAGGTCTGGAGTTGTCTCGCTTGAGATAAGGCGCGATCGCACACTGTCAGAAGATTCACGGGTTCTGGCGACAGTTCCAACTGCCCCGTCTCCATGCGGGTCAAATCTAAAATATCGTTGACCACCGTCATCAACTGACGCCCACTCTGATGAATCAGCTTTGCATAGCGTTCCTGACGCTCGTTCAGCTGTCCCAGTACCCGATCCTTGAG
>NZ_JACJOQ010000229.1:0-5623 GCF_014695635.1 Coleofasciculus sp. FACHB-712
GTCTCAACGACCTTCTGAAGATTGGCAGATGTCATCGGCTTGAGCTGGTGGTCGGAAGTCAGCAAAATTTTCAGTGATGTGCCCGGTGTGGGTTTGGGGGCGAGCGTGAATACCTTACTGCTAACGCTCGTACCATCTTCCCGCAGACTGGTGACGCGATAAGAAACTCGCGTGCCAGGAGTCAACCCAGTCACCTCTGCTTCGTGCCGCCAGATGTCTCGGCTGGTTGGCTGCTGGTAAATCTGACCGTCTTGAGTCTGATTTCCTACCCGCGATTGACTATCCTCACGAGTGCGGCTGAGTTTGGTGGTACTGGCGACGACACTGCGAGCCAGATTCTCACCGTAGGCGACACGATGCTCACCAGCAAACTCAGTAAACCACACGACTCGCACGCTTGTTTCGGTCGGCAGTTGTAGAAAGGGATCGGTTAGCAGCTGGGGTTGAGATGTCATAACTGGCTGCTTAGTTAATAGGACAATTATTAGGGTAAGCGATGTCACAACCAGAAAAATAGCTGCCGTCAGCAGAGAGCGGCTGGTTAAACGTCTGAGCATAAGCGATCGCTCCACAGCAATAACCGCAATACAGGCTCCCTACACATTAAGCCATGAGCTTCTATGACAGTAATGAGCGATTTTATCTCCCTCAGGAGAACTCGCCCCTTTCAACTTAACGGATTCTGCCGGACTAATCGGAGTGGCGGGATTCGAACCCACGACCTCAGCTACCCCAAAGCTGCGCGCTACCAACCTGCGCTACACCCCGGCACAGTCTTATATTCTATATCAGCTTTTTTAAAGCTGTCAAGATGCAATCAGAAAACCTTTAACATTTGAGCCGCTTGCATCAAACCCGGTACTGCTGCTTCATTCCAGCTACCCTCACCCCGCCGTCCCGTGTGGAGAATGAAGCGAAGGCTGTAAGCATGGGGGTAGCCCTCCACTTCCATCCAAAGTAAGTCGCTTTCAGTTTCGCAGGCGATTTTCTCCTCATCCATCAACTCAGTCGCGATCTGGCTCATACTTTCTGCCAATTGCGCCAGCAAGCGACAAAACTCATTTAACTCTGCCTCTGTCAGCTCTATCGCCCAATCATCCCCACCAACTAACCCTTTAAACTCAGTCGTGTTAGGGTTCCAGCCAATGCGCCAGCCAACTCCACTTTTGATGAGACGTTCCATAAAAGTCATTAAAAATCAAAAACTAAAGCGCTTTTCTTACATTTTTAGTTTTTAATTTTTCATTACTTGAGTAACTGAGCATCTCCTGGCTGAGGCAGTGATAGCCCTCCACTGGGTTTGGGTGCTGCCTGTGGCTGAGGTGAAGCGCTGGGAGAAGGTACGGGTGCCTGCTGCTGAGAATTGGGAGTGAATAGACTCACGAGGACTTGAACTAAGGCGTCTCGTTGCGCTCGATTCAGACGTTCAATGACCGCGCGATCGCTCTGCATGGGATTTTTCTGCAACGTATCATAACCCGGATATAGCGACTCCTGGATTAGTTCGTTTGCGCCCAGATAGTCCGCCAAGGTCAGTTTCCAGTCCAGCCGATAATTGGGCGGACGTGATTTTACATAAACGTGATACCGGATGATGCGCCCCACGAGCGTATTTTCCGATGCCTGCTTGCCAGTTTCCTTGCTGATATATTGATTTTCTAGCGGCAAATCCGGTAGGCGTTGATAAACTTGCCGCCAGACATCCTGAGTTCCGTACATCTGGGCAATCGCAGGCTGTTCGGAAAGATGAAAAAGCGAGGATGAAGGATGAAAGATGCTTCCCCAAGGAAATAAAAACAGCGCCGTTAGAGAGGCAACGGCAAAACGTAGCATTCGCTTGGGAAATTTTCTGGTTTGTCGCTTCATCTTGCTTGTTGTTTTTTATCTAATCGCCAATAATTTCCGGTTGCGTTAGCTCATCGGACATTTCCAGAATCGCCCGCAGCACTGGCTTCATCATCGGATCGTCAACATTATCAAAGTCTTCATAGCGACGGCGCTTAGCGCGATTCGCTACTTGAACGGTAATCCGGTAGCGATTGGAAGCAGCACTCACCAGCTCTTCAGCCCGGAGTAAAACTTCGGTTGTATCAAACTTGAAACGCTTTTGCATCACGTTGGATTAGTTGTTAATTGTTGTTCGTGAGTAGCGGCGCACAGTCGCGCGACCCTCCTGTCACCTTGCACCCTTCAGTCTAGCAGGAGTCCCCAATTTTTGTGGCTGTTAGCATCGCCCGGAGATTCACTGAAGAATTTCTTTCAAGACAAAGAATCGTTTAATATTATGTAGATTCTTATCAATCTATCTATATCATTCTGAAAATAAGTTCGAGATTACAGTCCATGCAAACCCTTGTCCCTCCTACGATTAAGCCGTTTCCTGAAAGCGATCGCCATCCTCTGAAGCTTGTAGCACTGGGAGACAGTCTTGTTTATGGATTCGGCGATCCGGAAGGTGGCGGGTGGGTAGAGCGGCTGCGGCGTCGCTGGATGCTGCCGGATAGTCCGGGACACGTTCTCTACAATTTGGGTGTCCGGGGTGACGGCATCAGCCAAGTGCAACAGCGGTTAGAGCAGGAGTTTCGCCATCGCGGTGAGCTTAGAAATCGCGTACCCGATGCAATTATTCTATCAGTCGGAGTCAATGATTCGGCTCGGCTAGCTCGACCGACTGGGCGGAATTTTACTGACTTTGAAGTTTTCAAAACAGAAATGGCGTTGTTGCTAGAGCGATGTACTCAGAGCGCAACTGCAACGCTAACCCAAAGATTCTGTCCGGTACTCTTTGTGGGAATGGTGCCAGTCGATGAAGCGAAAATGCCATTTCTCGACTGTTTTTATTACAATCACGCCGATCAATATCGCTATAAAGAAGCAACGCGGTTAGCGTGTCAGGCGCGACAGATTCCTTATCTAGATATTTTCGAGCTGTGGATGAATCGGGGTGAAGATTGGTGGCGATCGCATCTTACTGAAGACGGACTCCACCCCAATGTTGCAGGCTATCAGGCATTGCTCCAAGATGTCCTCAACTGGGAGCCAATGCAACAATTGGCGAACGACAGTTTAGCGACAGCCTAAGCTGTCTCGCGTAGCAATACCCGTTACTGGGTTCACACCTTCTGCTCGCTGACAGAGTTGAGCCACTTCGTAGCGGTCAATTAGTGCATCCGTAAAATCAGCGCCCGTAATGATGGTGTCGTAAAAGCGAGTCCGCGTCAACGTTGCTTCCGCTAAAATCGCGTTGGTTAAATTAGCCTCATCCAACGTTACTCGGTCTACCAAAGCCCCAGTCAGGTTTGCTCCTTCCAGATTTGCTTTTAATAACACGCCCTTGGTGAGAATCGCATTGGTAAGGTCAGCTCCCTGGAAGTTTGTTCCTCGCATTTCAGCTGCGACAAATACACCACCAACTAAATCAGCATTCGAGAAATCCCGATTTTCCAAATTAATATTGGTGTAATTAATTGTCCCTGCCTGAGCAAAAGCAGGAGTAGCGCTCAACATCACCCACAGCCATGCCAAAGCTAATAGCAAGATACCGCTAAGCACGCGCACCACAAAATTTTTAATTGCTTTTGAAGTTAAAGGTTGCATAGGATTAATCAAAAATTTAAAAAGCAAGTTGTTCTTTTTAAGGCTCTCCAGCTTCGTCTGCAATCAAAGATAAAAATAAGGCAGCTTTTCAATTTTTTATTGTACATTTTTCATTGTATCGAGCCAGTCTTCACCCACTCGTAGGGTAATCTCAGATTCCAAATCACCGATAGAAGCCGCTTCAATATGACCGACGCCCAGCACTCTTTTCAAAGCCGCTGCTTTTGTTAAATCGCCTTGCTGGACAATAATTTGGGTTTGGCGTTCGCGGTCGGGCCAATCATTGACAACATAAACATTTACAAATCCCTTCGCCGCCAGATATTCAGAAACGCGATAAGCGATACCAGGCTGCTCGGTGGCATTTTGGATTGCGATTCTCAGGGTGCTAAGAGAACGGCTTTCCTCTACAGAGGCAAGAGTCGTTTCTTGCCCAAAATATTGGCGCATGATGCGATCTCTCCCCTCGGAATCCAGAATCCAATAGCTAGCAATGTACTCCTGGGGGTCGCTGAATCGACCGGGCAACAACACCATTTTGAAATCATCTTGCTCCAAGTTGATGCCAAAATTTGCCAGCGCTAGGGTTTCTTCTAAGCTGAGATTCGTGTCAACGTACTTCCACATCACCCGGATCAGTTGAGGCAAGCGAGGCAATACGGCTGGGTTCGTCAGACGCTGCCGCAACGACTTGAGAAGGGCTTGCTGTCGCTGCACCCGACCAATATCGCCGTTCTTGTCATTCCGGAACCGCGCAAACTGTTCTGCTTGGTCGCCATTGAGAGTTTGCCAGCCTGGGGAAAGATCGATTTTGAGTTTTTGGGTTTCGTCTACATAGGACATCTGGCGAGGAACAAATACCTCAATGCCGCCCACCAAATCCACCAACTCCCGAAAGGCATCGGTGGTGACTCGCACGTATCGATCGATCTGGACGTTGTTTAGGGTACGGCTGACAACTCGTGCGGATAAGGCTGCGCCCCCGTTGACATTCGCCTGGTTGATCTTGTTAAAACCAACGCCCGGAATTTCCACTCGCGTATCTCGTGGAATGGAAAGCATTTTTACTGAATGGTCAGTCGGGTCTAACCGCAACAGCAGCATCGTATCGCTGTTGCCAGTGAAATTATCCGGCGAATTATCTGGTGAGTTGTGGAGGCGGTCAATTCCCATAACCAGGATATTGACGGGTCGCGCCAGACGGTACTGAAAACCTCGACCCCATCCCTCAGTCGCGGTCTTTTCTCCTGGAGTCTGGGAGGCAACGATCGGCGACAAAGGGGTAATCAGTGCTAAAGTTGCTCCCACTGTGGCAGAAACTGTTGCTGTAATGAGAAAGACAGCGATCCATAACAAGCGCCGCCCCAAGTTGTTTTTTTGGGGCGAAACCTCATTTGCCACATCGCTTGTCTGCGATTGGGGTGAGGTATCGGAATCGTCATCAACGGCATCTGTACGGGGTTCCTGCTGATTGCCAGAACCTTTAGACATTTCGTGGTCTGGACTGGTTTGAGACTGTTTGATACCTTCTTCCACGTTTACCTCATCACCACAACCGCAGACTATATGTATCTTTCTGGAGACTTATTTCCAAGGTGGATTATAACTTCAGGTTCTCCATCTCCCAAAGGAAATGACATTGCAGCGGTACCTTAAGCTTGCTTCTACAGGTTGGTTTCTACAGAAAGTTGGGAGAAGTTGCACAAGGCGTTTGATCGGGAGCAAGCACAAAGGTTAAACAGCGATCGCGATCGCGTCAAGGTTAACATAGAGCCGAAAACAATAGGCTAAAGCCAAAAATGAACCAATCGCTAATACCTGTCATTCTCGCCGGTGGTAAAGGGGAACGCTTCTGGCCTCTCAGCCGCAAGCACCGACCCAAGCAGTTTTTAAGTTTGGATGGCAGCGGTAAGAGTTTACTGCAAGCAACTGCCGACCGGCTGTTATCTCTGGCTGGAGGCTGGGAGAAGCTATGGGTCGTTACTTCGGCTTTGCTGGCAGATGGGGTGAAAGAACAACTGCCCCA
>NZ_JACJOQ010000023.1:0-1722 GCF_014695635.1 Coleofasciculus sp. FACHB-712
GGTAAAGCTTTTAAACCGTGATCGCCGATTGCCTGACAAGTTTGCAAGTCTTCTGCATTAATCGCCTTAGCAGTTGTCAGTAAAATAGATTTGATTTCTTCTACCGTTCCGAGCGACTCATAGGCAGTTCGCAACATCCGCGCGATCGCCCAAAATAAATTAACCGCAGTTGGACGAGTTTGCCGTAACATCTCGGCAATTTGCTCCAACTTGGTCAAAAATTCCTCGCGCTTGTCTGTCTGAATCTCTCTTGCCCCCAGGTACATCCCATAGGCAGCCGCAACACCGATAGCCGGTGCCCCCCGGACAATCATCGTTTTAATCGCCTGCGCCATATCTTCGCAACAGCTGATTTCGACAAACGTGTACTCGGTAGGCAGGCGGTTTTGGTCGATGAGCAAAACGCGGTCTTCGTTCCAAATAACCGGAAAAACTTGAGTTTTGGTAGACATATTGGCGGTGAGTTGCTAGTTATCAATATGATAGTTTCTAACAACTTAGCCGATATTTACCCGACTAACTGCTTTTTTACCTCGTGCTTTCTCCCGAAAACTTAGGGTGATTTTGCCTTAACGCAAAAGAACACCAAGGAAAGCTCAGACTACACCCAAAGCGCAACCGATATCATTGCGTACCTCTGCGTTAGCGAAGCGGCGCGACAGCGCTTACCTGTGCGTACCTTTGCGTTAAAAAAACCTACCTTTAACTCATCACGGCTGACAGCTGAGGACTAAAAGATTTCCTCACTCGCTCGGCAATTTGAGACGGTGTCAGACCCAATTCCGCCATCGACTGTTCTGGCGTAGCATGATCCACTAATACATCAGGCACGCCAAGTCGCGTTATCGGCACCATCAGATGATTATCCAGCAAGCTTTCCGCCACAGCCGAACCAAAGCCGCCAATGATGCAGCCTTCTTCCAGCGTCACCACCCGACCAATCTGCTGAGCCAGAGGCAAAATTAACTCAGTATCCAGCGGCTTAGCAAAACGGGCATTCACAACAGTCGCTTCAATCCCATGCTCGCTCAAAATTTCTGCTGCCTGCATGGCGGGATAGACCATCGAGCCATAACCCAGGATCAAAACATCATCGCCTTGGCGCAAAATTTCTGCTTTGCCGATGGGTAGTTCTTCCCAGCCTTCTTCCATCAGGGGAACCCCGTAACCATTGCCACGAGGATAGCGCATGGCAATCGGACCATCGGTGTAGTTAACGCCTGTGACGATCATCTGCTGCAATTCAGCTTCATCTTTGGGTGCCATCAGCACCATGTTCGGGAGACAGCGCAGATAGGCGATATCGTACATCCCTTGGTGCGTGGGGCCGTCAGCACCGACAATTCCGGCGCGGTCAAGACAGAAGAATACGGGTAATTTTTGAATGCAGACATCGTGAACGATTTGGTCGTAGCCACGTTGCAGAAAAGTAGAGTAAATCGCGACAACGGGTCGCATCTCTTCACAAGCCAAACCGGCAGCTAAAGTGACAGCGTGTTGTTCGGCAATGCCAACATCAATGTATTGCTTGGGCAGTTTGCTGGCGAGTTTGTCTAAACCCGTACCAGTCGCCATTGCTGCTGTGATGCCGATAATTTTGGGATTATTTTCAGCGAGTTTGACCAGCGTGTGGGAAAACACCTTGGCATAAGAAGGAGGTTTGGGTTTGCTGGAAGGAACCGCTTTCCCAGTTGCGAGGTTAAAGGGGGATTGTGCGTGGTA
>NZ_JACJOQ010000230.1:0-4358 GCF_014695635.1 Coleofasciculus sp. FACHB-712
GTTTTCTTTAACCGCAAACTTTCCAAGATTTCTAGCACCGTAAAGATTGCAGGGGTTGATGGGACTGTGCTAGGGATTGACTTTCGACCAGCCGATGGTCTCCTCTACGGTGTCACAGACAAGAACGGTATTTATACGATTGACACCACCACAGGTGCTGCGACTTTGGTAAGTAACCTCAGTGCTCCCTTCTCTGGAGGAGTCACGTCAGGATTTGACTTCAATCCAGTACCTGACCGCCTGCGGCTTGTTGGTAGCAATGACCAAAACCTTCGCATAAACGTGGATACTGGTGCAGTGATTACTGATGGAACCTTAAACTATGCATCTGGCGATCCCAACTTCGGAGCTAACCCCAATATTACCGCTGCTGCCTACACTAATTCGTTTGCTGGGACAACCACAACCGCACTGTACGGAATTGACTTTGCTCTCGACACATTGGTTCAGCAGAACCCACCCAATGCTGGCATCCTGAACACGATAGGCTCCCTGGGTGTTGATTTCGGCGAAACTGGAGGATTTGACATTGTAACGACCAAGAAGGGAGGTAGCATCGTCAATAATGCCTTCGCAGCTTCTGGCTCGAACATTTACAGCATCAACTTGGGCACAGGTGCTGCTACGACACTAGGCACTTTCAGTGGCGGCGGCAATATTGTTGGTCTTGCTGCCACTTCCGTCCCTGAGCCTGGTACTGTTGGCTCTTTGCTCGGTTTCGGTGCGCTTGCCTTACTAAGTCGCAGCCGCCGTCGTGTCAAGTCAGCTAATTAAATATAGTTTCAAGAGTTCATACTTTGCCCTTGTGCTTTTTGGGCTTTCAGTAGAGTGGGTATTGCCCACTCTACTGAACTTAAAAATCTACAGTTAATGGCGCACGAGGGAAGGGGATCACATCCCGAATATTGCCCATTCCGGTCATAAATTGTACTAAGCGCTCAAACCCCAAACCAAAGCCAGCGTGAGGAACCGTGCCATAGCGCCGTAAATCGAGATACCACCAATAATCGGCTGGATTTAGCCCTTGAGCTTGAATTCTTCGCTCTAGCACGTCTAGGCGTTCTTCCCGCTGCGATCCCCCAATAATTTCGCCAATTTTGGGAGCGAGGATATCCATTGCGCGGACGGTTTTTTCATCGTCGCTCAAACGCATATAAAAGGCTTTAATTTCTACTGGGTAGTCGGTGAGGATGACAGGTTTTTTGAAGACTTCTTCAGCCAGATAGCGTTCGTGTTCTGACTGCAAATCCAAGCCCCATTTGACGGGATACTCGAATTTTTTATCGGCTTTTTCCAAAAGCGCGATCGCATCCGTATAAGCCAACCGTTCAAACTCGTTGTTAATAATATTGTCTGCTGTAGCGAGAACGGAGTTATCAATCCGCTGGTTAAAAAACTCCATGTCTTCAGGACACGTCTCCAGCACATACTTGAAAACGTGCTTCAGGAAGGCTTCTGCTAAGTCCATATTGCCTTCTAAATCGCAGAAAGCCATTTCTGGTTCTACCATCCAAAATTCTGCCAAGTGGCGAGAAGTATTGGAATTTTCTGCTCGGAAGGTGGGGCCAAAAGTATAAACATTGCTGAATGCCATCGCCATGACTTCAGCTTCCAGTTGTCCGCTGACGGTGAGATAGGCAGGGCGTCCAAAAAAGTCTTTGCTGTAATCAATCTCCTGGGCGTTTGTGCGGGGGATATCCTTCAGGTTGAGGTTGGTGACGGTAAACATCTCTCCCGCCCCTTCACAGTCGCTAGCGCTGATAATCGGAGTATGAACCCAGAGAAATCCTCGCTCTTGAAAGAATTGGTGAATTGCATAGGAACAGGCGTTGCGGACGCGGAACACTGCGCCAAAGGAATTGGTGCGCGATCGCAAATGTCCAATTGTTCGCAAAAACTCAAATGAGTGACGTTTCTTTTGCAACGGATAGGTTTCGGGATCGGCTTCCCCATAGACTTTCACCGTTTCTGCCTTCAGCTCAATCCGCTGTCCTTTTGCCGGAGACTCTACCAGCACACCCGCAACTTCTACAGAAGCACCCGTGTTCAGCTGCTTAATGATGTTTCCATAATCTGACAAATCCGGATTGAGTACCACTTGGAGATTAGCCATTGATGAGCCATCGTTGACTTCAACAAAGGCACATTCTTTCAATTCCCGCTTCGTTCGTACCCAGCCTTTGATCGTCAGCGGCTCATCTGGCTGACCATTTCGCAATATGTCTGCAATCCGTCGAGTCACCATGTTGTTATCTGTTGTTATCTGCTAAGTGAAGGTTTCGATAGTTAAAGGGTTGAAAATTGAGGGTTGAAGCTTTAACTTTCAACTTGCCACCTTTTCAACCTGCTAACCCCTACCCAGCGCAGGACTTCAAGATCCAGCCTACAACAATGCCAAGTCCTGCAAAGCGGACAGCTTGCCAAAAAGGTTCTTTTAAACTGTCCCAAGAAAATAGACGACTTTCTAAGTTAAGTTCTATAGTATCCAGCTCTTCTTTGATGCGCCGCAGCTCGACTTGAAGTTGTCGCTGCTGGGAAAGCTTTTGTTCCTTTTTTATCTCGTCTAATCGTTCCTGGAGTTCTGCTTGCCGTTGCTTGTCTTGCTGCGCTTGGACGTAGCGTTCTTTGAGATCCGCAAGCGAAGTCTCAACGTCCAAGAGCGATCGCTCAAATTGCTCTTGATCCCCAAGTGGGGAAGGTGATGGATCTGATCCTTTTGGACGGCGCGGCATACAGTAGAGTAGGGATAAATGCGAGTCTATCTTCAGTATGTCTCAACCGACCCAGCTTTCTAAAACCTCTGACTTGAACGAACTGAGTACCCTGGAACTCGCTCAAGCTCTGGCAGAACGCTTGAGTATTCAACCGAATGATTGGCATCGGCTCAAATCTAACCGCAAAGTTCGCGCTGGCGAACAAGCTATCGCCGCACTGGTATTCCTCCTGAAAGATCAACCGGAAGAAGCGTTGGTGCGCTTTCAGCAGGCTTCTGGCTGGCTGGACAAGTCTATCTCAGCACCGCCTTGCCCAACTCATGGACACAACCGTTAGAAAAGCAGGGGTTGCCGGAAGCGATTTCTGACTTGCTTGCAGAGTCTGAGTTCCGTTCCCTGGTGGTTCCAGTGGACTTGATCGAAGATTTGGTGGAGGATACACATGCCTCTGCCGCTTTCTGCTTCGTCGTCAGGGAGATGTTGTTCGGGGTCAGAATGGCAATCACAGGGGGGAGAAAAGCCCGTTCCTTCGTCTGAAATTACCCACCAATATTGTCCTTCTACCATCGAAAAGCGGACGGACACGGTCTTACTGGGATCGAGCTTATTGCCGTGTTTTGCCGCATTGACTAGCGCCTCTTGCAGCCCTAGCCGAATTTCTGCTTGCCACCGGGATGGAATCTGAGCTAACAGAAGATCTAGAACGGGACAAAGGTAGAGGGTAGAAGCGAAGCTTATCGTGCCCCAAGTTCGCCTTACCGGACGCTGTGAGATAGCAATCACTCAAAAAACCTCTAGACTTTCATTCAATAGAATTAACAGTCAGATGCCGAAGGGTATGCGCGTAGCGCTATACAGCTTTGATACGAGTAGTTTTGGACTCATCTTATGCGTACAACATCTCTTGCGTACAATCAGAGGAATCACGTAGATTCGAGATGATGTCCAGGCTTAAGTACACCTATCGCCAAGCATTAATCATTGCGTATTTGTCCGGTACTCTCTTTTTTTAATCGAGGATACCAACTACATTTTTCCGTTAGATTACTTGGCAAATTGCTAGCTTTCTGACGGATACGAATAACATGCTAACTTCTGACCTCTAGAGGAGTGCTTTCTATCCTAAAAGTTGTAGGATAAACCACTTTCTCTATTGTAACAAAATCTTCTAAAAAAGCCACCCCGAACCTCAGTCAAGTACACTACAGAGGGCCGTCATTGGCGTACAAGAACGGCGGCACATTCAACGTGAGACGTTTGGGGAAAGAAGTCAGCAGGTTGTACGCGGGTTAGCTTATAGGCACCCGATTGACACAATAATTTAAGATCGCGAGCTAGGGTAGCGGGTTTACAACTAACGTAGACAATCCGACTCGGCTGAATTTCTAAAAGGGTTTCTAAGACATCGCGACCGTCCTTCGGACGCCCTGAGCTAACGCATCCCTGCCGCGGGGGATCGAGCAATACAATATCTGGCTTCACGTCCAGCGTGGGCAACAACGTCTCTACGGTTCCCGTATAAAACTTTACATTCGTGATGTTATTCAATTGGGCATTGAGAGTCGCTTGCTCGACTGCTTCTGGCTGCATCTCCAAGCCAATTGCCTGCTTTACCTTCTGCGCCAACGGCAAGGTTAACGTGCC
>NZ_JACJOQ010000231.1:0-2398 GCF_014695635.1 Coleofasciculus sp. FACHB-712
CCACGACCCAGGAAGTGACGGAATGCCAGTTCCAGAGCGCGACTGTTGATATATGGCTCGTAGAAGTTTTTGCGGTAAAGAGTAGATTTACCCAAGCGGCGGATAAATTCTTTCATCGAGATGTCGCCATTTCTGACCTTAGATTCTAAGTCAGAGATGCCAAGGCTGTAAGCGCGAGTAATATCGCGCTCAAAGACTTGCCGATAGGCGGCTTTGATGATTTCTTGCTTTTCCGAAGATGACAAACCGGGCTTCATGGCGTACTTGGGACGCCGCTCGGCTGAATTGAAGTAAATTTGGGGCAGTTGCAGACCTTGCTGATCGCCAGAAGGACGCTGCCGCACTTTGTCGGAGGGGGTGGGGGCGCGGAATTCGCTAATCAGCACTTCAAAGTACTGGTTGACAATCGTTGTCCCTTCCTCGTCGCGCCGGAAATAACCCAAGGCGGCTGCCCGCATTTCTTGCAACGCCACAATTGTCGCTTCGCCGGAGCAAGCATTTTCGATGATTTCCCGCAAACCCCGCGTGTTAACCGCGATGATATTGGGGTCTCCGGCAACAATTGCGTAGGTCAGGTAGCGCAAGAACCAGGATAAGTCCCGCAACGACTTCTGCATATTGCCCGGACCGTAGCGGGCAACGTTGATCGGTCGGAAACCAGCTGGGGTAGGACCGCCACCGCCTGCGCTGAAGAGCGATCGCAACCCCTGCAAAAAGCCACCGCTGCTTTCCACATAGGTGACATTTCCCAGCGCCATCCCTTGTTTGACATCCGGAACGTTCGCCGTCACCAATTCGGGTTCGCGAGGCTTTTCTAAGAAAGCCATCGGGGAACCCCCGACGAAAATGCGGTTGGCAGCACGGGACACAATCAGGTCTGCATTTTGGGTGAGCGTTTGAGCAATCTCAAGACGCTTGCTGCCGGAACTGAAATAGCTCTTCAGTTCATCCAGCTCACCTCTCCCTAAGAAGCGGTCTTGTTGTTCCGCTTGCGAAATAGTTGCAACTGGTACTGTTTGATATAGTTGCGGACGCGCAACTGAGCTTCCACCACTTGCCTTAACACTCATTGGATCTCAAAAGCTCCCTATCTAAATCGTCACTGCGTTAAACATGACCAGAGTGCCACTGATGAATGATGAATTGTGAAGGTTGAGGGATTAAAGTTAACCAACCGCCACGGGAGCGACTGACCCGGAGAAAGTGGCTTTTTCCCTACGGCTTATGGCTTATCAACTTCATTCTTGCGCCTTCAACATCTCAGCGTTCATCTTTGAGCCTTTATCCTTTAACTGCCTGGGGTTAATCAGCTCAGTTTTTAGATTAAAACTTTTCGGGCTTCTCAGACTGGTTTGTTAAAAAGTGTGTAGAACCCTATCTAGGTGTTCACAAGGTCATAATACTAAATGGCGGCAGATTCCCTGAGAAGAGCGATAAGTTTTGTTACTTAAGACGCCGTCTAGCTACAGATGACCTGCCCGGACATCTCTAACTTTACCCTTTAACGTGATATGGAAATCAGGCAGGATATCAGTTCCGCCGTCCAACGACTTTACGATACTTACCCTTTTCCACCAGAACCTCTGCTGGATAGTCCGCCTCCCGGCTACAACTGGCGCTGGAATTGGCTAGCCGCTTATCACTTTTGCACCAATCAAACACCCCAAAAGCAGGATGTCCGCATTTTAGATGCCGGATGTGGCACGGGTGTAGGAACAGAGTACCTGGTTCACCTCAATCCGGCTGCTCAAGTGGTGGGAATTGATTTGAGTTCGGGCGCTTTGGAAGTGGCACGAGAGCGTTGTCGCCGTTCCGGGGCAAATCGCGTCGAGTTTCATCACAAGAGCTTGTATGACGCGCAGGAACTACCGGGTGAGTTTGATTTAATCAATTGTGTTGGGGTTTTGCATCATTTGCCCGACCCGATTCGGGGAATTCAATCCCTAGTGGCGAAGTTAGCGCCGGGAGGCTTGATGCATATTTTCGTTTATGCTGAGCTGGGGCGCTGGGAAATCCAGTTGATGCAAAAAGCGATCGCACTGCTTCAAGGCGAACGGCGAGGCGACTACCGCGATGGCGTTCAGGTGGGGCGTCAAATATTTGCCGCTTTGCCAGAAAATAATCGACTGGTCAAGCGAGAAAAAGAGCGCTGGTCTTTAGAAAATCAGCGGGATGAGTGTTTTGCAGATATGTACGTTCATCCCCAGGAAATCGACTACAACATCGACACTCTTTTTGAACTCATTGATGCTTCAGGTTTGGATTTTGTTGGTTTTTCTAATCCCAAAAACTGGGAATTAGAGCGACTCTTGGGGAAAAATCCAGACTTGCTCGAACGGGCAAAAAATTTGAGCGATCGCGAACGTTATCGTTTAATCGAATTATTAGACCCAGAAGC
>NZ_JACJOQ010000232.1:0-2759 GCF_014695635.1 Coleofasciculus sp. FACHB-712
TGAAAGGGGGGAGTCAATAGCTGTCGCTGGCGCTGGTGGCGATCGCCATCTAGTAATATCAGAGATTGGTCGCCCAGCAAAGGTTGTAAAATCTTATTCCCACTACCGCTGTTAAATTGTCTGGGATCTGCCGTTAACAGCTCCTGAATTCCTTGCGGATTGCTAATGAGTACATACGGGGGAAAGCCACCCCAGCGGGCTGTGAAGCAGTCACCATAAGCTTTAACAGACGTTTCTAGGTACTGCACGGGCTGGGAAATCCATTGGAGTAGTTGCAGGAATTGCAGCGTCTGCGGCCCATCAGGCAGTGTCATGGCGTTTTTCCTTTTATTTTTTCCTTTTATCGATCGCAAAACTAAGCTAGCAGAGGCAGCGATGCGATCGCTGTAATCTGGAGCGAAAACCTTCCACTAGAAAACCTTCCACTACAGGATAATTTGGCGTCAGGGTTTAGAGGCTTTTAAGGAGTGCGATCCTCAGCCTTCAGTCGTAAAAGTGGATCGATCGCATTTTGTCTAAAATCTAGCCCGGTGATGATTTGGGGTCTTCGGCAAGTCAGTAGAGTTCAGAGGGTACTGTTTTCAACTATGCGATCGCTAAATGTATGCTCCAAGTCCTATTCCCTCCTGTATCTATCTATATTCTTGACCTGTTGGTGATTGGTCTACTCCTGCTGATGGTTACTTTGGGATCGGGCTGGATTAAACGATTACCCCTCTCCTATGCCATCATTTACCTGCTCGTGGGTATCGGATTAGGGCAATACGGGCTTAAGTTAATTCAGATACGACCAGACGCCGAATTTCTGGAACGACTAACGGAATTTGTGGTGATTGTCTCCGTCTTTAACTGCGGTCTAAAGATGAATCGCCCACTCAGATTAAGGTCGTGGAACACAACAGTGCGGTTGATTGGATTTCTGATGCCGATTTCAATTTTTGCGATCGCTGCGGTTGGTCACTGGTTTTTAAAAATGGATTGGGGTCCAGCGATTTTACTCGGTGCAATTCTCGCCCCAACCGATCCAGTCTTGGCTTCAGAAGTTCAGATGGGAGATCTAAAAGATAAAGATGAGCTGCGCTTTGGTTTAACTTCGGAAGGGGGTTTAAACGATGCGCTCGCTTTTCCGTTTGTTTATTTCGGGATTCACTCCTTAAAAGATAGCAACTGGGACAACTGGTTTAAACAATGGGTAGCGGTTGATTTACTTTGGGCGATCGCAGCTGGCATTGTCATGGGAATTATCGCGGCAAAAATGGTTGTTTTGGTTGACCAGCAACTGCAACGTTTCCGCCAGGTCGATGAGTTGATGGAGGATTTTGTTGCTCTCAGTACGATTTTAATTACCTATGCTTTGACAGAAATTGTTAATGGCTACGGCTTTTTGGCAGTTTTTGTGGCTGGAGTCGTCGTTCAGCGGAGTTACCACGATCCCGAAAAGAAAATTTCGCAATTTGAATTCACCGAACAAGTTGAGAAATTACTGGAAGTTGCAACAATTTTGATCTTAGGAACGCTATTGCGGTATGAGCCGATTCGCCAGTTTGGTGGTCAGGGTCTCTTGGTAGCAGTCTTGTTGATTTTTTTGATTCGACCTCTGGGAGTTTGGATTAGCTTTCTCGGTCGTCGCTACCCCTCTGAAACCCGCTTTTTGTTTGGCTGGTTTGGTATTCGTGGCGTTGGTTCTTTATATTATCTTTCCTATGCTTTTGGCGAAGGTTTAAAAGATACTTTGGGCGAACAAATTGCCTGGATTACTTACATCGTCATCGTGATTTCTGTATTTTTGCATGGGATTAGTGCTACTCCTTTGATGAATTGGTACGAACACAATATCAAGAGAGAAGGGAGGAAAAAGAAACAAAAGGTTACTGCTGATTCTTGATAATTCAGTAAGGACACGGCATTGCCGTGTCCTTACTGAATTATTTCTAAATCCCATGACTTTTGCCAATTACCCAATGACGGCGGAAGAAACGCGAAAGCGCTGATTCTTCTAGGGACAAATAAATTGGACGACCGTGGGGACAAGTGCGAGGATGACGAGTTCGCTGCCATTGCTCTAAGAGAGTTTGCATCTGGGGCAAGCCGAGAGGAGTCCCGTTGCGGATGGCGGTGCGGCAGGCGATCGCTACTTGAGCGGTTTGCAAATCTCCACCTAAGCTGAGTTCCACTAAGGCGTCGGCACGATCTTCTCGCTCTTGTAAGGGTGCGGGTGCCGTGCGAATCGCCCACAGTTGCTCTCCAAAAGGTTCTATATCTAAGTTGATCTGTTCGAGTTGCTGGATCTGGGCGGGAGAGAGATGATTCAAGATGACGGGGGGTTCTAGGGGGACGAGTTGCCAAGCTTGGCACAACTGCTCGTACAAAACCCGTTCGTGGGCAATGTGCTGCTCCACCAACCACACCCCAGCCGGATGCTCTGCCACAATGTAGGTGTTGTGAACTTGGGCAACGGCTCGGAGTTCCATCAATCCGATCTCATCAGTTTTCTTTGCCTGAGTATCCGTTGGCTGCGATTGAAGGGAACGATTGACGCTGTAGGCACTTTTCGCTTCCGCTGCTTTGATCAGGCGGCTAACTCGCTCTGGGGTTTTTTCCAGAATTGTCCCCACATTCAGACGCAAGGCTTGCTCAATCGCTGATGTCACCTGTTCTTGCCAGTAATTGAGCTGGTTTAAGTAAATTTCGGCTTTGGCGGGATGGCGGTTCCAGTCTATTTGACTGGCACAGATGAAAAGATGCAGAAAACAGATCGG
>NZ_JACJOQ010000233.1:0-7545 GCF_014695635.1 Coleofasciculus sp. FACHB-712
GTAAAGTTAGAATCAGCGATCGTGTCCCAAATCATTTCCTGGGTTAGAGTTGAGCGATCTTTAAGGGTACGAACGACGCTGCCTAAAAGTCGTTGCGGTTCTAACTCAACCTCATTGCCATAGAGACTGATCATGTAATGCAGATCGAGAGCATTGTGCGATCGCTTTGCCATTTCGCCCTTGCGATTGCGATTCCGCACATCTGCACTGCTGCGCCACACGGGATTGAGACTCACTTGATACAGGTAGATGTTCACTCCCGTCTCTGGGGTGCCACTCCCTAAGTTACTGGGTCGCACCGTTGTCACTCTTGCGCCATCCAGGTCTATTTGTACAACAGCTTGCAAAGTTCTTTGCAAAGCAGCAGTGACAGTAGCGATCGCTAAATAATTGCTCATAAAAAAAATTCAGCAATCAGCTTCGCAAAAAGCTGATTTATTCGTTTTCACAGTTTAGCTTGACAAAGGTTTCTTTTGATAATGACCAGATTCTGACCATTAAGCACTAACTAATCCCAGTTTTAAGGCTTTTACAATTGCTTGCGTGCGGCTGGTGACACTGAGTTTTTCAAAAATTGCTGTTAAGTGAGCTTTAACTGTAGCGACTGTGATGTAAAGGCGGCGGGCAATTTCTTCATTAGAAGATCCTTCAACGAGCCAGTGTAAGACTTCTCGCTCTCGTTCGGTTAAGTGAATGCTCCGACCGGAAAGATGCGATCGCCCTGCATAAAATTGAAACAATCGAAAGAAGCAAGCTGCAACTTCTGGCGATAAATACACTTCATTTTTCATGACGGTGTTAATTGCTTCGCACAGTTGAGTTGCCACCCGGTCTTTAAACACGTACCCGCTAGCACCCGCCTGCATCGCCCGAAACACCCATTCGTCTTCCCGGTGTCCTGAGAGAACTAACACTTTCCCCTTATAGGACATTTCTCCCAAACCAATCAAGGCGGTAATTCCATCTCCAGGGGGCAATTCCATATCCAGCAAAATCATCGCTGGCTTTTGCTCAGCGGTTAATTTTAACGCTTGCTCTACAGAAGCCGCCTCTCCGACAATCTCAAATCGAAAAGAGCCGTTATTACTCAAGAAGTCAAGTAGAGTCCGTATCCCTGCTCGGAAGCGTGGTTCATCATCCACGAGTAAAATCGAAATTGGCGCTGGTGCGGACATTTTAGAGAACCTCAAGGCGACTGTTCGTTTTAGAGGGTGAGTAACTCATTTATCATTCCCACTGACTCACTGAAAATTGCTATCGAGGTAGGGTGAAGGAAAACTGTGCCCCACCAGAAGGCAAGTTTTCTACCCAAATGGTTCCTCGATGGTCGAGGATAATTTTTTTTGCGATCGCCAAACCCAAACCAGTACCGCCTGGACGCTTAGAATAAAAAGGTGTGAATACTTGTTTCAAGTCTTCTTCAGAAAGCCCGGAACCGCAATCGGAAACTTCAACGATTACTTCAGATTGAAAGACTTGCCAATTACAAGTAATCATTCGCCCAGGGGGGCTAAAATGAACTGCATTACTCAACAGGTTGTCAAATACCTGTTTCATCTGCCATCGATCCCCTGCCAGCGTGACCGGCTTCTCCGGATAGCGGATATGCAGTCGTTTTTCTTCTAACCAAGGTTGCAGACCTTGGATACTTTCAGCCAATGTTTTCCGCAGCTCATAAGGTGCTACCTGTAGTTTTGCCTGCTGTCCGCAATAAACCAAATCCGTTAAGTTTTCAATTAACTCATTCACGGTTTCGCGAACAATCCCAGCCTGCTCTTGCAAGCAGCCAGATGGCAACCCTAAACATAAATTTTCGGCGTAAAGACTAATCAGTGCCAAGGGATTTCGCAGTTGATGTTCTGTACGACCTAGCACTTGCTCAAGTAATTGAATCTCAGCTTTTTGACGGGAACACTCGCGAGACATCACCAGGTAGTGACTCAGCAATTGAGCCTGTTTTTCTACGCCTTGTTGTTGCAGCGAAGAAAGGGGATTTTTACTCCATAACAGCAAATACCCAACTTCTTTGGCTTTCTGCTCGCTGAGAGGGCAAACGTAAGTGTTGTAGCTACAAGCGGTGTCAGCAGATGCACTTTTAGCACGCTCGGTTATTTCGCTCAACTTCAGCGCAGGAAGGGAATCTTCCCACTCCACCTCAGCAAAAAATTTGGGCAACTCCGCGTAATTTCCTTGGCGCTCGTCTGAATAATAGGCTACTAATTGACGCTTTTGGGTATCTAAATCTTGGTAAACAATCCAGGCGGCTACAACAGGTAGTTGTGCGCCCATCTGTTCGAGATGGAGCTTGCAAATACTCCTAAGATCGGGAGGGTACGGTGTACCTAGCGAACCGAGTGTGGAGGAAGGTGGATGCACCTGTACAGCAAACCGTTTTATTCCAACCTTCATCTGTAACTCCCCGCCATACAGGATATTTCAGTAACGTTGAATCGGATGTAAGCACCACTGAATTTTCATTTTGCGGAGCTTGTCATCTTCCGCAAGAAATAAATGACAAATCTAGCTTAGTCGGGGATTTCAGTCTTCATCCGTATTTACACACATTTTTTAAAGTTTCGACCAAAGTCTAATAAACACTCTGGGGTTGTCTTCCTAATCTAGACCTATACAGCCTAAACACCCAGTCTTATGATCCCTGCTGCTGCCCAGACTTTGGCAGAAATCCTGGCTGAAGGGACTTCCCTGCTCAGTACAGAGCAAATTGATTTCAACCACCCTAGTATGCGGCAGGATGTAAGACCAGCACTGAACCTGTTCTGCTACAACATCGGGGAAAACAGTCAGGTAGACCACAGGATTAACCAGGAAAAACCGCATCCACCCACTTTTGGGAAGTATTCCCCATTATGGTTTGACATTTCCTTCCTAGTCAGTGCCTGGGATCGTACCGTCCTGGGAGAACAGCGTCTGCTGTCAGAAGCCTTGATGCTGTTGTTACGTTACCGCTGGCTACCAGAAGAGCTGCTAGCGCCTTCACTACGGGGTTATGGCAACTTGTCAATGACCATTTCTGCCGTTGGGCTTATTGATGCCGTCGCTCTATGGCGTGCGCTGGGGGTTCCATTACGTCCAGCTTTATATGTAACCGTGACAGTTCCCTTTAACCAGCTAGGACAAGGAGAACCAATCACACCTATAGAAGTAGTAGGGAATGGGGTAGTAGGTAGTAGGTCGTAACAATTACCTACTACTCTAGGGGCGATCTAGCAGGTCGCCCCTACCAATTACCGATTACCAATTACCGATTACCCACCACTAATCAAGGAAGACTACGCTATGCCAATGGATTATTTTGCTCCTGGTGTCTACGTCGAAGAAGTAGACCGTGGTAGTCGCCCGATTGAAGGCGTAAGCATGAGTGTTGCTGGGTTTGTTGGCTTTACCGAGGATGTACGCGGTGATGCCGAACTGTTCAAACCCATGATGATTACCAACTGGAGCCAATACCTAGAGTATTTTGCCAAACAAGGCTCCGATGGTTACACAGACTTCAACGCCTACCTCCCTTTTGCCGTCAATGGCTGGTTTATGAACGGCGGTGGACGCTGTTGGGTGACTAGCATTGGTACCAAACTCCCCGGTTCGGAACCACCAGCACCGGAGGAAACAGCCACAAAGCTCAGAACCTCTGGAAATCGTCCCTCTTTGATGTTTGCGATTAAGGCATCCGAAGGCGAAGAGGATGGTAGCTCAGCTCTTGCCTTACCCGGTGGACGAGTCAATGTTTCGATCCTTCCCGATGAACCCAAAGCTCCTGAAGATCCAGAGGCAGAACCCCCACTCAACACGGGTGAATACTTTAAAGTCATCGTTAGTCGCGGTGGAGAGAAACTCGAAGAGTACAGCCACCTGACCATGAACCCGGACGTCGAGGCGCAAGTGGGTACCTATGTCATCACTGCGATTAATGAGGGGATTGGCGACCACGAGGCATCTCAATTTTTGTCCGTCACCGATATGTCCACCAGCGGACAACCCCTGTCTCGACGACCTGTCAACGGCACCTATGAAGTCAGCCCTCCACCCGTCATTTCTAGCCCTGAACGCTTTCCACGGGATGTAAATGGGGTGCGCGATGACCGCACGGGCGTCCAAGGGATTTTTGAAATTGACGAAGTTTCGATGATTGCTTGCCCCGACCTAATGCTGGCATACCAACGTGGCCTGCTGGATTTGGATCAGGTTCACGGCATCATGGAAATGATGGTTAGCATGTGCGAAAACAACGCACCCAGCCCCAACTATCGCATGGTGGTTCTCGATCCCCCACCTTGCAAAGGAGGCGGAGAGCCTGTACCCCCTGAGCAACAAAAGCCTCAGCACGTAGCTCAGTGGTTAAGTAACTTCAATCGTCGTTCCATGTTTGGGGCGTTGTACTATCCCTGGATTAAAGTAGCGAACCCACGCAATGCCGGACGACCGATTTTGGTTCCCCCCTGCGGTCACATGATGGGGATTTGGTGCCGCACTGATGAGACTCGTGGCGTTTTTAAAGCACCCGCTAACGAAGTTCCTCGCGGTGTCTTGGGTCTAGCCTACGAAACTAACTTCCGCGAACAGGAACTGTTGAACCCGGTGGGGATTAACTGTATCCGCAACTTTGCTAACTACAACCGAGGTTTCCAAGTTTGGGGCGCACGGACTCTGGTAGAACCGGCTAATGTCCAGTGGCGCTATATCAGCGTCCGCCGCCTGATTAGCTACATTGAGCGCTCGATTGAAATCGGTACCCAATGGGTTGTGTTCGAGCCTAACGATCAAGATTTGTGGGCGCGAGTTACTCGCACGGTCAGCAATTTCCTCGAACGGCTGTGGCGTGCAGGGGCGTTATTCGGTGGTTCGCCTGGTGAATCCTTCTACGTGAAGTGCGATGCCAGTATCAACACCCATGAGACGGTAATGCTGGGTCGTTTGTATGTCGAAATTGGAGTTTGCCCAGTCCGACCAGCGGAATTTGTGATCTTCCGCATCAGTCAGTGGTCTCCTAACCAGTAGGTTAAAACTCTCAGATATCAGCTCTTGATCAAGAGCTGATATCTGAGCTGATATTGAAAAATTTGTAAGGAGGTTTTGAATAATGGCGATTATTACCGTTGAGAATTTTGAATTAGAAATTAAGGGCGTAGGTGACGGTTTACAGTTTAAAAGTGTTGACTTACCAGCATATAAGACTGACGTTCAACACGGTGATGCCCTAATGTCTGGTGCCAAGGGAGCTGTACGGCAGACTCTTACTAAGAAAAGGGAAGCCGCGGTTCAAATTACTTTAGTAACCCTAGCGAGTGGAGATGCAAAAAGCACTAGCTCACTGATGCGAAAGTGGTTGCTACAGTGTATGCCAAAAGCAGAGGATGGTGGCGGTTTTCCAACGAGTGCCAGGATGGCAGAAGGCGTAATAAAATCCTATAACTCAGCCGGAGAAATGGTGGACTCTTGGAAGATGAGCGGAGTTTGGATTTGTAAATATCAAATCGGGAAACTCAGTGCAGATGGCGGGTTGCTTGAAGAAACCTTTACGCTACAGGTTGACCAATTTGATCCAGCTTGATCTATCTGAGTCTGGGTGTTTGAGACAATATTCTTAATTTTGTTCGCTTTAAGAAGCGATCGCAAAAATCATTCCTTTGCACTTTGTAATTGATTGGAAGGTTATTTATGGCTGATGCTGTTGAGTTACTATCTAGTGATAACTACGATGTAGCAATTGGTGATATCAAAGACATCATTATCAAAGAAGTCAGTGGGATGTCAGTAGATATGTCCCCAAAGGGTGCTGATAATGCCATCGGTTCTGGCCCGAAGGGAAAATCGCTGGTTCTCAGTGTTCCAAGTCAACCGAAGTATGGCGAGATAACGCTCGTTTTGGTGCCAGGAGCGCATCAAGGCGGAAATGACGATAAGCTGTGGGAGTGGTACAAGGATTGCGCCTCGAAAGCTAACCTTGGGGAAGCTGCAAAAGCGCGAACTTTACGCAAAGAAATGACAATTAATGTCTATTACTCCGGTTCAGAGGGGAAGGTGGGGTTAACTTACAGTTTTGTAGGGGTGCTTCCCAATAGTTTTGATGTTCCTAAGCGGGACGCAGGGAGTAGCGAACTGGAAACTTGGACGCTTAAGCTGAACTACGAGCGGATGAAGTTTACTGTATCGGCGTAGAAGGAATTCTAAAGTCAACTCCCTGTAAAAGTGCGCTGGTGAGGTGAGATGTTGCACAGTCTTATTCACCAGTCATTGATTTATCAGCTCGAAAGCTCATTGGTTGTAAGGCGGTATCAACTGTGACAGACTTCCCTGAAATTCTTACCACTTGCCGATTTTTTTTAGAACTAAAACTAAATGGCAGCAATGATGCAGTAGACGGCTACTTTATGGATTGTAGCGGTTTTAAGTCTACCCAACAGGTGATAGAAATCTCTGAGGTGACACCTCAAAAGTGGGGAAAAGATGGGGAATCTAAGGGTCGAATTGTCAGTACAAAAATTCCGGGTAAGGTGAGTTACAGCAATATCACTTTGCGCCGGGGGCTGACTTGTTCGATGACGTTATGGAACTGGATTCAAGCTGTCCAGGATGGAGATTGGGCTGAACAACGACGAGATGGTTCTTTGGTGATTTATAATCAAGCGGCGGAAGAACAGTTTAGATTTGAGTTTCAACGGGCGTGGCCTACTAGCTATAAAATTTCTGATGTGAATGCGGCTGGGGGTGAGCTGGAGATTGAAGAAATAGAAATGACAGTTGAACAGTTAAAACGGATTCAAGTAGCAAGGAATGATTCAAACTGAGTTTGAATTTACTTTACCGAAGGGATATCTCGATGCGGATGGCAATCTGCACCGCAAAGGTGTGATGCGTTTGTCGAGGGCGATGGATGAGATTGTTCCTTTGCGAGATCCGCGTGTTAAATCAAATCCTGCCTACGCTACAGTGATTATTTTGTCCCGCGTGATTGTCCGCTTGGGAGCGTTGGAGGAGGTCACGCCTTCAGTGGTTGAAGGCTTTTTTGCTTGTGACCTGAATTATCTCCAGAAATTTTATCGTCAAATTAATGACCTAGAACAGGAAAATGCAGGATTGAAAGAAGCCACGAACCCCTCTGCAAATCCTGTACTGGCTTCTGATTCTGAGTAAAGCGTCTCATGTCCAGCGATCGCATCCAAACAGAATTTGAATTTGTCCTCCCTAGAGGATTGATCGATGCTCAAGGGGGCGTTCATCGCCAGGGGGTGATGCGTCTGGCAACGGCAAAAGATGAAATGTGCGTCCAAAAAGACCGGGGCGTTCAGGATAATCCAGCTTATGGAGTCTTGGTAATGCTCTCGCGGGTGATTACCTGTATCGGTACTGTAACCGAGGTAACGCCTACGCTGTTGGAGGGTCTTTTCTCGCGAGATCTGGCATATTTGCGGGAGTTTTACAATCGCATTAACCAGGAGGGGGAAGCTTACATTCCGGTTCAGTGTCCCCAGTGCAATCGTCAATTTCAGGTGGAGCTTTCTCTATCGGGGGAATTCTAGGCTACCC
>NZ_JACJOQ010000234.1:0-16639 GCF_014695635.1 Coleofasciculus sp. FACHB-712
TTTGCCTGAGGGTTATTCATCAACGCTCTATCGGACTTTTCACTCGTTCTTGCAGCGTTCATTTCTGATGTCCGTTCAAATCGATTTATAGACACATCAAGGTCTAGAAAGGGTTTGGCAGCTAAGCCTGTATAAGAATCTAGCGCGGCTTGAATCGAAAGCGGTGCAAGTTTGCAGGATTGTACAACCATCCTAGACAATCGTCCTATTGCTTGCCTTTCAAGATTCCTAGAATGAGGTTAAAGCAATGAAACGTGATTCCGGCTTCTTGTAAGCGTCTGGATTTCTCTTCAAGAGAACACTCAGGTTTATTTGGTCAAGCGCTTCTCAGAATTGCACCAGAAGCATCCTCAAATCCACGGCAGGCATCGGTCGCTGTGGGAAAGCTTTGCATGACTAAGCACAAACATGGAGGAACAGAAATGAAACGGCTCACGATGCCTGTTATGGCATTTTCCTTATTGGCTTTGGGGTTCGCGCAGGCAGGTCATACACAAGTTTCATCTGGCGATCGCCCACAGAGCGTAGAAATCACGCGGAATGGTTCGCAGCCTTCCACCGAAGGAGCAGCCGAATATTTCACGGGTTCTGTGAGTATCAATCCTCTTTTTCCGGTACACGATCCATCCCGTGCATCTGGTGCAAGTGTCACCTTCGAGCCTGGTGCCCGAACCGCATGGCACACCCATCCCTTGGGGCAGACCCTAATTGTGACGGATGGATCTGGTTGGGTTCAGCAGTGGGGCGGTCAAATTCAGGAGATTAGACCCGGTGATGTTGTCTGGATTCCACCGAACGTAAAACACTGGCACGGAGCCACAGCAACTACAGCCATGACCCATACTGCGATTCAAGAACAACTTGACGGCACCCCTGTGAACTGGATGGAACAGGTCAGCGACGAACAGTACGAAGGGAGATCCTGATGCTTTCGAGATGGCTTCCCACTAGAGGAAAAAACGGTCAGAAGCGAATGCTGATTTTGGTTCTCGCTTTAGCAATGTCCCTAAGTTCCTCAGCCTGCCATGCCGATAACAGTATCACCAGCAATGCCCCGTCAGAGATACCAACTGAACTATCAACCGAGCAGACAAACAGGATGAAGATCAACATCCAGATCGGAAACAAGGTTGTACCAGCCATGTTGATTGACAGCAAAACCACTCAGGATTTTATTTCCCTGCTGCCATTAACACTGACGCTAAAAGATTACGCAAACACCGAAAAAATTAGTGATTTGCCAAGACGATTATCCACAGAAGATGCACCTCCGGGCAGCGATCCTGCGGTTGGAGATATTGCTTATTACGCTCCCTGGGGGAATTTGGCGATGTATTACAACAATTTTGGATACTCAAACGGACTCATTATTCTCGGAAAAATTGACGGTGACATCGAGGCATTGAATGTGCCTGGTTCTGTAAAAGTGACGATTGAGTTGCGATCGCAGTAAAGAGGGTACGAAATGAAACTGCTTGCGACGGCTATTGAGCCAAAGTGAACCCGCTAAATAAACCCACACATACGAACAAATCAATGAAACACCGCGTTCTAATACCAACCCTCTTGATGAGTACAATCTGTGCAACGGCGGCATTTGCGCTCGACAAAACACACGTCTGGCGTAATAGCCCCGAAGCACTCGCGCAGCAGTCCCCTGTAGTCGAGGGGGCGGACAACTTCTATAGGAGCGACAAGGTGACGGTGCAGAAGGTTACGTTCAGAAACCAATACAATATGCAGGTTGCTGGGAATCTCTTCATTCCCAAAGCCTTAGATCAGAACACCAAGAATCCGGCAATCATAGTCGGGCACCCAATGGGCGCAGTCAAAGAACAGAGCGCAAATCTGTATGCCCAAAAGCTGGCTGAGCAGGGATTCGTCACCTTGTCCCTCGATTTGTCTTTCTGGGGCGAGAGCGAGGGACAGCCCCGCAACGTTGTTTCGCCGGATATTTATGCCGAGGATTTCAGTGCTGCGGTCGATTTTCTGGGCACTCGACCATTCGTTGACAGGGATCGGATTGGCGTTCTCGGGATTTGCGGCAGCGGCAGCTTCGTCATCAGCGCCGCCAAGATCGACCCGCGCATGAAGGCTATTGCGACGGTCAGTATGTATGACATGGGTGCTGCCGCTCGCAACGGGCTTAAGCATTCTACGACCCTGGAACAAAGGAAGAAATGGATCGCAGAGGCGGCCCAGCAACGCTATGCGGAGTTCACGGGCGGCGAGACCAAATACACAAGCGGAACCGTGCATGAACTCAATGAGAACTCTACCCCCATTGAGCGTGAGTTCTATGACTTTTACCGCACTCCTAGGGGCGAATACACCCCCAAAAGTTCGTCGCCGAAACTGACAACGCATCCGACGCTTACCAGCAACGTCAAATTCATGAACTTTTACCCGTTCGATGACATTGAAACGATTTCGCCTCGTCCCATGCTGTTCATCACGGGTGACAATGCCCATTCTAGGGAGTTCAGCGAAGATGCCTATAAACGCGCAGCCGAGCCAAAGGATCTCTACATCGTTCCGAACGCGGGACACGTCGATTTGTACGACCGGGTGAATTTTATCCCGTGGGACAAGCTTGCATCCTTTTTCAATCAGCACCTCAGTCGGTAAGCGAGAAACTGGCAGGAGAATATATGCTACTCAACTCGAATGGAAACTTCACAGATAAGGTGGCTTTTGTCACCGGAGCAGCGAACGGCATCGGTCGAGCGACAGCGCTGGCATTTGCCCGTGAGGGCGCTAACGTGGTGGTCGCTGACATTTCAGAACAAGGCAATCAAGAAACAGTCCGCATAATTGAGGAACTCGACGGGCGGGCGGGAGCTTCGCTGCTGCCGAAGGCAATCGCCATCAGGTGCGACGTGACGCGAGCTGAGGACGTGAAGGCGGCTCTGGACAAGACCATCGAGACTTTCGGGCGGCTGGACTTTGCCTTTAACAACGCTGGCGTGGAACAGAAGATAGCGGCGACAGCCGACCTTACAGAGGAGGAGTGGGACCGCATCGTCAACATCAACCTGCGCGGCGTGTTCCTGTGCCTAAAGCACGAAATCCCGCTGATGCTCAAGCAAGGGGGTGGCGCGATCGTGAATACCTCTTCAGGTGCTGGAGTCAAAGGCTTCAAAGGTCAAGCGGCTTACGTGGCTGCAAAGCACGGCGTGGTCGGACTGACCAAGGCAGCGGCACTCGACTACGCCGCGCAGAACATTCGCATCAACGCTGTGTGTCCCGGAATCATCGACACCCCGATGATGGATCGCTTCAGCGGCGGCACTCCCGAAGGACGAGAGCGAGTGATCTCGCAGGAACCAATTGGAAGGATGGGTCAACCCGAAGAGATCGCCAATGCCGTCGTCTGGCTGTGTTCGGATGCGTCCTCCTTCGCTATCGGGCACGCCCTGGTCATTGATGGCGGTCAAACGGTTTAGTGATGTGCGTCGCCAACCAGATTAAACCCTAAACGCACGACAACAAAGCATTGTCGCCATCGCCACATTCACCACTAACGACGATGACTCATATCGCTACTCAGGAGGTACTCGACGGCAAGCCCTTAGACTGGATGGAAAAGGTCAGCGACGAACAATACCAGGACAGATTCAAGACCGAGTACAAGTAAACCAGCTTATCTTCCAGATTGGAGCATCAATTTATGTACAACGCCAAAGCTTACTCCGCAGTCAGTGCAACATCACCGCTGGCCTCCGACACGATCGCACGGCGCGATCCTACTGAGCACGACGTTCAGATTGAAATTCTCTTCTGTGGCATCTGCCACTCCGACCTCCATTCAGTGCGGGACGAGTGGAGCGATTTCATGTCCACAACCTACCCGATCGTTCCCGGTCATGAAATCGTCGGACGGGTCACTCAAGTCGGTTCAGCAGTGACCAAGTTCAAGTCGGGCGATCTAGTAGGAGTTGGCTGCATGGTCGATTCGGATGGTCACTGTCCCAATTGCAAGGCTGGCTTTGAGCAGTTTTGCCAAAATGCGATCTTCACCTACAACTCTCCAGACAAGCACAAGACCGCTCCAGTTACCTATGGTGGCTATTCCAATAGCATTGTTGTCGATCAACGCTTCGTGCTGCGCGTTCCCCCAAACCTCGATCTAGCTGGAGTTGCACCGCTCCTGTGTGCAGGCATTACCACGTATTCGCCACTCCGTCATTGGGGAGTTACAGAGGGTAAGAAAGTAGGTGTGGTCGGTCTGGGCGGATTGGGGCACATGGGCGTGAAGCTTGCTCATGCAATGGGAGCGCACGTTGTTGTCTTTACCACGTCCCCCGACAAGAAAGAAGACGCGCTCCGCCTGGGTGCCGATGAAGTTGTTGTTTCCCGCAATGCTGACGAGATGCAAAAGCACGCTGGTAGCTTCGATTTTATCCTCGATACCGTCGCTGCCAAGCACGACATTAATGCTTATCTCAACCTGCTGGACCTCGATGGTAACATCACCCTGGTTGGTGCGCCTGAAAAGCCTCTAGATGTCGCGGCATTTAGTCTGATTATGAGTCGCCGCAGTCTTTCTGGCTCTATGATCGGCGGCATCGCCGAAACCCAAGAGATGCTCGACTTTTGCGGTGAACACAATATCACCGCCGATGTTGAAGTCATCCCCATCCAGAAGGTCAACGAAGCCTACGAGCGACTGCTCAAGTCCGATGTGAAATATCGCTTTGTAATTGATATGGCTTCTCTGAAATCTGAATAACCGAGGTGAAACTTCGCAGGAGTACCAATGCAAACGCGCTTACGAGCGCTTGGTGAACAAGGACGCGCGCTATCGCTTCGTCATCGACATAGCCCCGCTGAAGGCAGGCGCGTCGAACCGAAGCTAACCCGCTAGATAAACCCACACATACGAACAAATCAATGAAACACCGCGTTCTAATACCAACCCTCTTGATGAGTGCAATCGGCGCAACGGCGGCATTTGCACTCGACAAAACACACGTTTGGCGTAATAGCCCCCAAGCACTCGTGTAGCAGTCCGCGGTAGTCGAGGGGGCGGACAACTTCTATAGGAGCGACAAGGTGACGGTGCAGAAGGTTACGTTCAGAAACCAATACAATATGCAGGTTGCTGGGAATCTCTTCATTCCCAAAGCCTTAGATCAGAACACCAAGAATCCCGCAATCATAGTCGGGCACCCAATGGGCGCAGTCAAAGAACAGAGCGCAAATCTGTATGCCCAAAAGCTGGCTGAGCAGGGATTCGTCACCTTGTCCCTCGATTTGTCTTTCTGGGGCGAGAGCGGTCGTCGAGTCCGGGCGTGACGAGTATTTAGTCACATTGACGTCGTCGTCAACAACGTGGGGTATAGCCTGCGCGGCTAAGTTCGAGGAACTATCCTTATCCGAGATCAAGCGCCAGTTTGCGACCACCTTCCGTGGAAGCTCAACTCCGTAGAGCGACGTGACAACGAGTAAGCCTGACGAAATCGCCGAAGCGGTTCTTTGGCTTGATTCGGATGCGACTTCGTTTGTAATTGGACATGCGATGTCCGTCGATGGAGAATTTGTACACTCCCAAACTGAGGACGACGCTTCAGGGGCGACACTGGCACTAATTTGACAACAGGATGGTTGTCTTTCGAGATCGTGATTTCTTCACCACGAAGTGCCACCTCAATTAATTTGGGCAGAGGTTGAGATGCCGCAGCGAGATCGATTTGCTGCATAAATCTAACCCTCTTTTTTATTCATCTTCCATCTTTTCTGAAAAATCCGTGTCTTGATACACTTGGTCAAGTGCCTGCTGTTGAGTCCGACGGGAAGGACGACGGTATTTTTTTGCTTCCAACCGGGGTTCGTATTGACTGTGCCCTTTACCCTTCGTTTTCATTTTCAGGGTGGCGTCGGGATCGGCTTGTTGGTTCAGATGAGTAGAAAGAGCGATCGCATCTTTCAGAAAATCTAGATAATGATCGTAACGTTCCCAATCCCCTCGCACCGCACAATTCGGCTCATCCCGATGCAGGCAATCACTAAATTGACATCGGGCAACCGCTAAGCGCTGGCGTGCTTCTGGGAAATAATGCACTAACTCTTCCGGAGTCGCATCCAAGTCTGGTTGGTTGAATCCAGGGGTATCTGCAATGAATCCGCCTGTCGGTAATTCAAACAATTCAACGTGTCGCGTCGTATGACGCCCTCGGCTGAGTTTGCCGGAAACTTCTCCGACGCGCAGATTGACGCTGGGAATAAGATAGTTTACGATGCTCGATTTCCCGACGCCAGAAAGACCCGCAAAAATAGTAATTTTATGATTTAGTTGATGCTGGAATTCTTCTAGACCTCGACCTGTGTGGACGCTGATAAATATCGGTTGGTAGCCCCATCCTTGCAAGCGATCGCGCCATTGGTTGAGTTGGTCAGTTGTCACTAAATCGCTTTTATTTAAGCAAAGGCAGACTTCTAAGCCAGTAGACTCTCCTTTTACCAGAAAACGACTCAATTGATAGGCATCCAACGTAGGTTCTTCTAGGGCAAAAACGAGAAGAATTTGCTGAGCATTTGCCACTGGAGGACGATCTAGTTCGCTTGTGCGGGGGAAAACTTCGGCGATCGCTCCCCGTCCACCTGCCCAGTCAGCTTCTTCAATCAGAACGCGATCGCCTACCATCACCTTCTGACCTATTTTTTTCAGCCTTGCCCGACGAGTACACAGGAGAAAGGGAGTTATCGGCGGGGTGTCAGCTTCCAACTCCAAACTACTGAGGTCTAGTCGCACTTGATAGAAATTCGCCTGCACAGCCACCACCGTCCCAATTAACGGCGAAGATTCTTCCAACCGATCAACCGGATCTGGAAATTTCTGCTCCCTCTCCTCTCCTGTCGGCGGTAGCGACGGAGGTGGTACAGAACTCATAGGGAAGCTGGACGCCGCACCCTCAGGGCAAAAAAGCCTGTGCGGTCTTCAGACGCAATGAATCGCGTCTCTTCAATTGTGTAGCCCGCCATCGCTAAACTATCAGGAACCTGCTCAATTGGCTCACCCGGATCTAGCCAAACTTCTAATAAGGTGTCGGGTGCCATTTGTTCCAGGCGGAGTTTAGTGCGAACGAAATTAATCGGGCAAGGCGTCCCCCGCAAGTCCAGCTGAGCGTCCGGCACATCCGTTGCAGTCGCTGGATTGTCGATCACTTGAACAACCCTCCTAAAAATCCTTCTAAACCGCCTTTCCCAGTGCGATCGCCTTTGATTTTAGCCAGCTTCTCCAGCAGTTCCCGTTCTTCAGCCGTAATCCGATTGGGAATATCAATTCCTACATTAATCAGGTGATCTCCCCGGCTGACTGGGTTCCCTAGTTTGGGTACGCCATGATTTTCTAGCGTCAGCACCGTATTCGGTTGCGTTCCCGCCGGAATTGTTAACTCTACCGGCCCATCTACTGTATTCACTTCCAGACGGCATCCTAAGATCGCCTGCAAGTAGCTAATCTTAATCTCTGACAGGACGTTAATCCCATCCCGATGAAACTCTGCGTCTTCCTCAACAAACAAATAGACGTACAAATCTCCCGGAGGCCCACCGCGCAGACCAGCGTCTCCTTCTTTAGAAACGCGTAGCCGGGTTCCATTATCTACCCCTGGAGGGATAGTAATTTTAAGCTTTTTCGTCTCCTGTTTGCGACCGACGCCTCCGCAAGTTTCACACTTGTCCTCAATTACCTGCCCTTCACCGTTACAGGTGGGACAGACAGAGACTTGGGTAAAGCTACCAAAGGGAGTCCGTGTCGCACGACGCACTTGACCAGAACCACTGCAAGTCGGACAGGCTCGCGGTCGCGTTCCTGGCTTGGCACCTGCACCGCTACAGGTAGCACAGGTTTCTAGATGGGGAATCCGGATTTCTTTTTCGCCCCCAAAGACGGCTTCCCGAAATTCCAGCTTTAAATCTAACCGCAGGTCGTCGCCGCGAACGGGACCGCTACGTCTGCGAGCAGCCGTTTGACCCCCGGTACCCCCAAACCCACTGAAGAAGCTTTCAAAAATATCGGCAAAGTTACCAATATCGCCTAAGTCTGGGCCAGCTCCGACACCAGAAGCGACTCCGGCTTCTCCATAGCGATCGTAGCGAGTCCGGGTTTCTGGTTCCGAAAGGACTTCGTATGCTCGATTGATTTCTTTAAAGCGTTCTTCCGCCCCTGGCTCTTTATTGACATCCGGGTGATATTTCCGGGCCAGACGGCGATAGGCACGCTTAATTTCCTCTTTGTCTGAGTCACGGGAGACCCCGAGAATTTCATAGTAGTCGCGGGCCATAGAACGCTGCTTCTTTAGGGGTTAAGGGTTAGGAGAACGGAAAAATGAAAACTTTAGATATCCTTCAATTTTTCATTTTTCCTTTTTTATTTTTATTTGATTTAGTCAACTGGCTCGTAGTCAGCCTGAACGGTATTATCGTCATCAAATCTAAAGTCATCGTCATCGGGTGTAGAGTCAGGCGCTTCACTAAACTCTGGAGATATGCCACTTTCCAGGCTTTCGTAATCATCCGGTGTCTCGCGTCCGCTGGCTTGCTGGTACACGGCAGCACCAATCGCAAACAGTGTCTGCTGAAAATCGTCGATCTGTTGTTTGATCTCCTCAACACTAATTGAGGGGTTAGCCAGCGCCGCTCGCACCGCTGTAGCCTTCTTATTTGCCTGCGTTTTGATATCCTCTGCAACCAGATCCCCGTTGTCATTCAACGTCGATTCATAGCTGTAGAACAGGCTATCAGCCTGATTTTTCAGCTCCACTACTTGCATCCGACGCTGGTCTTCTTCGGCATAGGTTTCAGCTTCGTGCCGCATCCGTTCGACTTCGCTGGCACTCAAGCCGCCGGTATTGCTAATCCGGATACTCTGCTCTCTCCCAGTGCCTTTATCTTGAGCCAATACTTTGAGAATTCCATCAACGCCGATTTCAAAGGACACTTCAATTTGAGGGATGCCTCTGGGAGCGGGGGGAATTCCTGCTAGGAGGAATTTGCCAAGACTTTTGTTATCTTTCGCCATCGCCCGCTCACCCTGTAAGACGTGAATTTCCACGCTGGTTTGTCCGTCGGTGGCGGTGGAAAAAACTTGGGATTTCGTCGTGGGAATTGTGGTGTTGCGCTCAATAATTTTTGTAAACACTTCTCCCAAGGTTTCAATGCCCAAGCTTAGGGGGGCAACATCCAATAGCAGCAGATCCTCGACTTCGCCGCTTAAGACGCCTCCTTGGATCGCTGCTCCCAGCGCCACTGCTTCATCCGGGTTGATCGACCGATCGGGTGCTTTGCCGCCAAAAAACTTCTTAATCGCATCTTGAACGGCAGGAATTCGAGTTGAACCTCCCACCAGGATGATCCGGTCAATCTCATTGGCTGTCAAACCGCTGTCTTTGATCGCCTGAGCTACAGGCTCAATGGTACCTTCCACCAAATGGTTGACGAGTTCTTCAAACTGGGCGCGGGAAAGTTCCATCTCTAAATGTTTTGGCCCGGTTTCATCGGCGGTGATGAATGGCAAATTGATGGAGGTGCTGCCCATGCTGGAAAGTTCGATTTTGGCTTTCTCTGCTGCCTCTCGCAACCGCTGGAGAGCCATTTTGTCGGTTCCCAGGTCGATGGAATCTTGCTGTTTGAAGTTTTCGATCATCCAGCGGACAATGCTGTTGTCAAAGTCATCTCCGCCTAGATGGTTGTTTCCAGAGGTAGCTTTGACTTCAAAAACGCCGTCACCCAATTGGAGTACGGAAACGTCGAAGGTACCGCCCCCTAAGTCAAACACCAGAATGCACTGCTCTTCATCTTGTTTATCCAAGCCGTAGGCAAGAGCAGCTGCCGTGGGTTCGTTGATGATCCGTAAAACTTCCAGTCCGGCAATGGTACCGGCATCTTTTGTCGCCTGCCTTTGGGCGTCTGTGAAGTAGGCAGGTACGGTGATGACTGCCTGGTCTACCTGTTCGCCAAGAAAGTTTTCTGCATCCTGCTTTAGCTTTTGCAGGATCATCGCTGAGATTTCTTGGGGGGTGTAGTTGCGTCCCCGAATTTGGACATCGACGGTATCATCGCGACCTTTGATACAGGTGTAGGGCACGCGCGATCGCTCTACTTCGGTGTCATCCCAGCGGCGACCGATAAAGCGTTTAATGCTGTATACCGTATTTTCGGCATTGGTGACAGCTTGCCGTTTTGCTAGCTGACCCACTAGGCGATCGCCGCCCTTGCCAAATCCCACGATACTTGGGGTCGTTCTCCCTCCTTCTGTGTTAGAGATGACGATGGGTTGACCCCCCTCTAAAACAGCCACGCAACTATTGGTCGTGCCCAAGTCGATGCCAATGACTTTTCCCATAGCTAGCTGTAGTAAAGGTTTACAGGATTTGTTAAGTAGCCGTCGAATTGCTTGTCCGAAATGGTTCGGACCCGGCACCAGATTTCCATCAATTTGATTGTAATTTCTGACGCCTTCAACCGTCGATGCAGTGCATCAAACTCCATTAACTTTCGCCAGAAAGCGGATGACCTTCCTCTGAGGTTACCACGGGCTCCATACCAGCAGCAACTTTGACTAGGGCGTGGCGCAAGACGCGATCGCCCAAGAAATAGCCGCGCACCAGCTGTTCGATCACGGCTCCTTCTGGATATTCATTCGTTGGTTCCCGCATCACGGCTTCGTGGAGATTGGGATCGAAATCTTGACCCTCCGGACGCATGGGAGATACTCCGATGCGCTTGAGAGCGTCTGCCAGCTGTTTGTAGACACTCTGGTAGCTTTTGTGGATGCTCCATTCTCCATCAGTTTGCGGCTTGATCTGCGATCGCGCTCGCTCAAAATTATCCACTACGGGCAGTAACTCAGTAATGGTTGTGCACTTGATCTGCACCTCCGAGTCTTCCTTCTCTTTGAGAGTCCGCTTGCGGAAATTTTCAAAATCTGCGGCTATCCTCATGTACTGAGTTTTGAAAGAGTCACACTGTTGCGTGCGCTCTTCCACTTGCGCTTTTAAAGCCTCCACTTCCCGCGTCAATGCTTCTACAGCCGCTGTGTTGCTGGCTGCTTCTGCGTTACTTTCGTCTCCGCTGGCTCCGGAGGTTGCACTGGCATCTGATACCGCATCAGATGTTTGGCTTGTGCCATACACTGACGCCTCCCCTAATGGTTCTCCATTCAAGGTTCCCGTTTCAGATAATGGTTCATTCCCCATTTCCTGTGCCACCGCCTGGTTATCAACCATTGGAGGTGAAGTATTGTCTTGCTGATTTTCTTCCTCGTTCATTGGGCTATCATCCCAGCTAAGAGACTGCTCGCGCTCATTTTAATGGGTAGTCCTGTCGATGTCGCCACTACCACCTCCCCTTCTGTATCAGGTTGGTGTCTCACCACTCCCTGAGTTAGGGATGGAGAGAACCGGCGCATTGCCACAAAACTTTCCCCTTTCTAGAATCATAGTGTGCCCAGGCATCCTACCAATACTCTTTAAAGCTTTTGGCTTAACTTTCTGACAAGGCTTGGGTGGGAAAACCGTATCAACACGCCAACCCTACCTTAACCCTACATTGTGCCAAGCTATGCCATCTGCTGGCATTTGCACAGAAATTTCTTTATAGAAGCAATTGCCTACTTTCCGATTGTAACGTCATCTTCACGAATTTCAGGATAGCCATTGAGCGAGTGGGCGTGCCAGACATCAGAATCTAGACAGTAGACGATGTATGAATCGCAAAATAAATTAAGACAATCCTACGCCTAAGACTTGGTTAAGGCTATTATCGTGAATGTTCCCTACCACGTTCAGCCTTACACGCTCCTTGTCATTAACCAAGTCGTGTCCGAGTCTTCTAAGGCTCCGGCAGGTCTTCAATCTTAAAACTTACAGCATCGTTGTACGGATATTACTGCTTGCGGCTAGTGAGGAGCAAATTGGCTTATCGCGTCAATTTTGCCTTTAAAATCGCCACAACGGCTCAACATAAATGATGAAACGGTCTGGTGGTACTGCGGGGGCGCAAGCCCAAGTCGGTTATCTAAACCGTAAAAATTTAGTTTTTGGCTGACGATAGCAATTTTGCTTCATGGTTTTGGGAACAATTTGTAAAGAGGTATTCTCACGGATCTATGACTCAATCCTCACCACGAAATCGCGCCCTTGCTGTCCGCAATGAGTTTTCGCCCTTCGGCAACCAGCTGATTCAGGCAGGCTATGTTGACACCGACCAAATGCGGCAGGCTATGGTAGAAAGCCGCAAGTCTGGTAGACCCTTAACCGAGGTTCTAGAAACGATTACTGGGCGATCGCTTCCCCCAGATTTGCTACGTCAGTATAAAAAACAACAGCTTTTTGAACTCAAAATTCTTTACGGAGTTGAATCTCTAGATCCGGAAATCAGCCAAATTCCCACTTCTCAGATTGGGTCTTTGATTGAAACCCTGATTCCGATCGATATCTGTAGTCGCTATAAACTGGTACCTTTAACGAAAAATGACACCCAGCCCCCCTCGGTACTGGTGGCAATGGTCGATCCAGATAATTTAGCGGCTCAGGACGATCTCAACCGCATCTTACGACCCCAGGGCATCGCCTTGCAGCGAATGGTGATCACTCTGGAAGACTGTTTGAATCTAATTAACCAATACAAGGATGAGCAAACCAGGAAAGAGGAAGTAGCGCGAATCCAAAAGTCTGTGGATGTCTCAGACGTTCTGGATAATTTGAACGACTTAGGCGATGCGCCTCCTGAAATTGAAGATGACCTGAATGTAGAGGATGCACAGGGCGCTCCCGTCATCAACTTGGTTAACAGAATCCTCCTCAAGGGTCTGCAAGAGCAGGTTTCAGACATTCACATTGAACCCCAAGAAGAATTCTTACGCATTCGCTTCCGGAAAGATGGGGTGCTACAACAAGCCTTCGAGCCGTTCCCGAAAAAAATCATCCCAGCCGTCACAGCTCGCTTCAAAATCATGGCTGAGCTAGACATTGCCGAGCGACGGATGCCCCAGGATGGTCGTATCCGGCGGGTGTTTGAAGGGCGTAAGGTTGACTTTCGGGTGAATACCTTACCCAGCCGCTACGGCGAAAAGGTGGTCTTGCGAATTCTCGATAACTCTTCCACCCAGCTAGGTTTGGATAAGTTAATTTCCGATTCAGAATCGCTAGAAATTGTCAGAGAAATGGCAAGCCGTCCCTTCGGCTTGATTTTAGTAACCGGGCCAACTGGGTCTGGTAAATCTACCACCTTGTACTCGGTTCTGGCAGAACGGAACGATCCGGGAATTAATATCAGTACCGCAGAAGACCCGATTGAGTATGCCTTGCCTGGGATTACTCAGGTACAGGTAATTCGAGAGAAGGGAATGGATTTTTCCTCGATCTTAAGAGCCTTCATGCGCCAAGATCCGGATGTAATTCTGGTGGGTGAAACGCGGGACAAAGAAACGGCGAAAACCGCAATTGAAGCAGCACTAACCGGACACTTGGTACTGACAACCCTGCACACCAACGATGCCGCCGGTGCGATCGCCCGCTTAGACGAAATGGGTATCGAGCCATTCATGGTATCGGGTTCGCTGATTGGCGTTTTGGCGCAACGCTTGATGCGGCGTGTTTGTAGCGAGTGTCGCCTTTCCTATTCACCCACTTCACAAGAACTCGGTCGATTTGGTTTATCGGCTTCTGGGGACGGGGATATTACCTTCTACAAAGCCAATACTTTACAACCCGATGAAGCGAAGGAAGCCAAAAGCAGAAATGCTCTGTGCCAAAAATGTAATGGCATTGGCTATAAGGGACGTGTGGGTGTTTATGAAGTCATGCGCGTAACCGAACGCTTGCAAAATTTAATCAGCCAAGGTGCCCCCACCGAGCGCATTAAAGAAGCAGCCGTGGAAGAAGGGATGAAGACATTGCTGGCATACAGCTTAGACCTGGTACGCCAAGGTTATACCACTCTGGAAGAAGTAGAACGGGTGACATTTACAGATTCTGGTCTAGAGGCAGAACTCAAAGCCAAGCGGAAGAGCGGTCTAGAATGTGTCACTTGCACTGCTGAGTTAAAGCCAGAGTGGCTAGATTGTCCTTATTGCATGACGCCTCGCTTTTCCGAATAAATTTCAATCGTCAATCGCTAATGGCGAATGGCAATCACCCAAGCTACGCCCTTAGTCAAGGAAAAATTAGCAACTGAGAAATCAAGAATCACCCCAGGAGACAGCCTCATGGAATTAATGATTGAAGACTTGATGGAGCAACTCATTGAAATGGGCGGCTCAGATATGCACATCCAGGCAGGAGCGCCGGTTTACTTTCGCATTAGTGGGAAACTCAACCCCATTGGGGACGAACCGCTTCCTCCCCAGGAGTGTCAGAAACTCATCTTCAGTATGCTGAACAACACGCAGCGTAAGGAATTAGAGCAAAACTGGGAACTTGACTGCTCTTATGGGGTTAAGGGATTGGCTCGCTTCCGCGTCAATGTGTACAAAGAGCGGGGCTACTATGCGGCGTGCTTAAGAGCGTTGTCTTCTAAAATTCCGAACTTCGATCAGTTGGGTCTCCCAGACGTCGTGCGGGAATTGACTCACAGACCGAGAGGAATGGTGTTGGTGACGGGGCAAACGGGTTCTGGGAAAACCACCACCCTGGCTGCGATGCTCGACTTGATCAACCGGACGCGAGCAGAACACATCCTAACGGTGGAAGACCCGATTGAATATGTTTACCCGAACATCAAGAGCTTGTTTCACCAGCGTCAAAAAGGCGAAGATACTAAGAGCTTTGCGAATGCGCTGAGAGCCGCGCTCCGGGAAGACCCGGATATTATCCTGGTAGGGGAAATGCGCGACCTAGAAACCATTGGTCTGGCGGTGTCAGCGGCTGAAACGGGTCACTTGGTGTTCGGCACCCTGCACACCAGCTCAGCAGCAGGTACTATCGACCGGATTTTGGACGTGTTCCCCCCAGAGCAACAGCCCCAAATCCGCGCTCAGTTGTCTGGTTCGTTATTGGCAGTCTTTAGCCAATGCTTGGTGCCCAAACATAATCCGAAACCCGGTGAATATGGTCGGGTAATGGCGCAGGAAATCATGCTGGTAACGCCAGCGATCGCTAACTTGATTCGAGAAGGAAAATCTGCTCAAATTTACTCTGCTATCCAGACTGGAGCAAAATTGGGAATGCAGACGATGGAACAGGCTCTAGCTGGCTATGTCAAAGCTGGTGCCATCTCCTTTGAGGCGGCGATGGGCAAATCATCTAAACCTGAAGAATTACAGCGTATCCTGGGGACATCGCCAGCGACAGGGGCAAAAGCTGGCGCTCGGTAGGTTCGAGGCGGTGTAAAACCTATTGCACTAAGCTTGTATGATGCCAGGTAGTCCAGACCGAAACATATTCGGTCTGGACTACCTGGCAGCCCTCAGCAGAAATTGTCAAAAACCTCCCCGGAAGACACCTTCCCATTACAAAAATTTTCCTTTTAAAAGCCATTCTTCTTTCACTTAGAGGTGAGGTATGCCTACCTATATTGCTGATGTTCGGGACTCTAAAGGAGCCGCCAAGAAAGACAAAATTGTCGCCGACTCCCTTGGCAGTGCCCGCGACGCCCTGCGCGAAAAATGGGTTTCTGTTGCAAATATCAAAGAAACCCAAACCTTTGACCTGAGCAAATTAAACCTAAAAGACATTCAAACTTCTTTAGCGAAGGTTACAGTCAAGGATAAAGCCGTCTTTTCTCGTCAGTTTGCCGCGATGGTCAACGCGGGTGTGGCGATTGTTCGATGCTTGGGTGTGCTTTCCGAACAATGTACCAATCCCAAGCTCAAAAAAGCGCTTGTAGAAATTAGCTCTGAGGTTCAACAAGGTGTGAATCTCTCAGATGCTATGCGTAAACATCCGGAGTGTTTTGATAATCTCTACGTCAGTATGGTTCAAGCCGGTGAGGTCGGCGGTGTCCTTGATGAGGTACTCAACCGATTAGCCAAAGTCTTAGAAGATATGGCGCGCCTGCAAAACCAAGTCAAAGGGGCAATGGCATACCCTGTGGCGGTGGGAATCTTGGCAATCATTGTCTTTATTTGTATGACGGTGTTTTTGATCCCGATCTTTGCTGGCATTTTCCAAGATTTGGGGACAGAATTGCCGGCTCTAACCCTGTTCATGTTGTGGATCAGCGGTATCCTCAGAAGTTGGAGGATCATCATCCCAATCATTACTGTCATCGTTGCCTCTTTTCTTTACAGACAGTATTACAAGACGCCAGTTGGTCGTGTAACGATGGATCGTTTTTTCTTAAAAATGCCGCTATTAGGCGACTTGAATGAGAAATCATGTGTTGCTCGTTTTTGCCGCATTTTTGGAACCTTGACTCGTTCAGGAGTGCCCATTCTTACTTGTATGGATATTGTGAGAGATACGGCGGGGAACCAAGTAATCGCCAACGCGGTGGAAGCAGCCAAGCTAGACATTCAACAGGGTGGGATGATGAGCTTAGCTTTGCAAAAAGAGCAGGTTTTCCCAATCCTGGCAATTCAAATGATTAGTATTGGGGAAGAGACAGGTCAGTTAGATGCCATGATGATGAAAGTGGCAGATTTCTATGAAGATGAGGTTGAGCAAGCGGTGAAAGCACTCACCAGCGTTCTCGA
>NZ_JACJOQ010000235.1:0-10956 GCF_014695635.1 Coleofasciculus sp. FACHB-712
CAGCATCTCGCCCTTGGTTCCTTAGCGCCGTATGTACTCCAATTTAGCTAGCGATCGCTCTAAGCGCTACCGTTTCGCTACCACCCCGTCAGGTGTCCACTCTATTTCACTTAATACTGAATACAAGCGATCGCCCTCTCTTTCCCAACAAACGCGATCGCTCTCTTTGAGAAGGACAGCGAAGCAATATACCCCAAAAAGGGTAGAGACGCGATTAATCGCGTCTCTACAAGAATTTTATTTGTTTACTCTTAGAACTTAGGCATCATTCAACGCCGCAATACCAGGAAGTTCCTTCCCTTCCAGCAACTCCAGACTAGCGCCACCGCCAGTCGAGATGTGGCTCATTTGTTCGCCCAAGTTCAACTGTTCCACGGCTGCCACCGAGTCGCCACCGCCGATAATGGTAGTCGTCCCGCTCTTAGTGAGATCGGCAAGAGTCCGCGCGATCGCTTCCGTTCCCTTGGCAAATTGCGGAAACTCGAATACTCCCATCGGACCATTCCAGATTACCGTCTTGCAATCAGCAAGCGATTCCTGGAAGAATTTCACCGAGTCAGGACCAATATCCAAACCCATCCAACCATCGGGAATGGCGTCAATGCTAACTGTTTGAGCATTGGCATCAGCAGCAAAATTATCTGCAAGGATGACATCTGTCGGCAATAGCAGTTGAACACCACGCTCTTTCGCCTTCGCTTCCAAAGACTTCGCCAGTTCTAACTTATCTTCTTCCACCAGCGACTTCCCGACACTTAGCCCACGAGCCTTGTAGAAGGTAAAAATCATGCCGCCGCCCAGGATCAGCTTATCGCACTTATCCAGCAGCGTTTCGATGACGCCAATCTTGCTAGAAACCTTGGAACCCCCGATAATTGCTGCCAAAGGACGCTGAGGACTTTCAATCGCGCTTTGCAGATACTGGAGTTCCTTTTCAATCAAGTACCCCGCCACCGATGGGCTGAGATACTTGGTTACACCTTCTGTAGAAGCATGAGCGCGGTGAGCTGTTCCAAACGCATCATTCACATATAAATCGGCAACTGAAGCCAGTTTTTTAGCGAATTCTGGGTCATTCTTCTCTTCTTCCGGGTAGAAGCGGACATTTTCCAGCAGCAGCACGTCGCCATCTTGCATCGCCCCCACCTTGGCAGCGACATCATCACCGATACAGTCGTCAGTCTTGACAACTTCTTTACCCAGCAATTCAGACAGGCGCTTTGCCACCGGCGTCAGGCGGTATTTATCATCGACACCTTTGGGACGCCCAAAGTGACTAGACAGAATTACCTTAGCGCCTTTGGAAGTTAAATCCTGAATTGTCGGCAGAGCTGCCCGAATGCGAGTATCGTCAGTAATGTTGCCATTGTCCAGCGGTACATTAAAATCCGCCCGTACCAGTACCCTTTTGCCGGATAAATCGGATGCCGATAAATTTGCTACAGTTTTCTTGGACACAGCGTAAACCTCCTAATTGCGTCTTTTTATACTCTTCACTAGCAACCGCGTGTCACTGGTCGTTTGCCCTTTTCCCTCAAAAGCTAGATAGACCAAACCAAATGCAGGGGTAAGGTTATTTCTAGCTCTCTAGCCGTCCACATTTTACAAGAGTTGGGGTTTCTACAGGAGCGTGCCATGTTCAAGACTGTTCTGTTTCCTGTCGATCAAAGTCGAGAAGCGCGCGAAGCGGCTGATGTCGTTGTGAATGTTGTGCAAAAGTATGGTAGTAAATTAATTTTGCTTTCGGTGGTAGAAGAACCCAGCCCAGAGCCAGAGGTGTCGCCGCTAAATTCAGATGCTGCAATGACATCGCCAGAAGCAGTCGCCGAACTGCTCAAAACAGCTCAAAATTTATTTGCCGATCAAGGCATCCAGTCTCAAACGATTGAGCGTCAAGGCAAACCAGCTTTTACCATCTGCGATGTTGCTGACGAAATTGACGCCGATTTAATTGTGATGGGCTGTCGAGGGCTGGGTTTGACTGAAGAAGGCATGACTGACAGCGTCACGAACCGGGTAATTAATTTATCTCCTTGTCCGGTATTGATTGTTCCTTAGTCAAAGTTTAGATTTTGGATTTTGGATTTTAGATTCAATCTAAAATCTAAAATCTAAAATCTAAAATCTAAAATCTTATGACGACTCCTTCAATTCAGTGGTATCCCGGACACATTGCCAAGGCTGAGAAAGCGCTTAAAGAACAGCTCAAGCGTGTGGATGTGGTGTTGGAAGTGCGAGACGCCCGAATTCCCATCTCTACGCACCATCCCCGCGTGCCAGAGTGGATAGGCGGCAAGGCAAAGGTATTGGTACTTAACCGCACGGATATGATTTCTCCCGCAGTCCGGCAACTGTGGACTGAGTGGTTTAGGGATCGGGGGGAAACGCCATACTTCACAGATGCCCAGCATGGGAAGGGGGTTGCAGCAGTGGCACAGGCGGCGCAGGCAGCGGGTGTAGAGATGAATCAACGAAGAAGCGATCGCGGGATGCTTCCTCGTCCAGTCCGTGCCGTTGCGATTGGGTTTCCTAATGTGGGCAAATCGGCGCTTATTAATCGTTTATTAGGAAAGCGAGTGGTAGAAAGCGCGCGTCGTGCGGGTGTAACGCGCCAGCTGCGCTGGATACGCATTTCCGATGAGATTGAACTTTTAGATGCCCCTGGCGTTTTGCCTTCCAAGTTAGAAAATCAGCCTGCTGCTTTAAAGTTAGCGATTTGTGATGATATTGGTGAGGCGTCTTACGACAATCAACGAGTGGCATCTGCGTTAGTCGATTTGCTCAAAACGCTCAACGCCCCCGATGCCGATTTATTTCTATTGAAGTCTTTACAGTCTCGCTACGGAGTGGATCCCACTTCGTTCGCAGGCGACGAATATCTACAAGCTGTGGCAGATGAACGCCATAAAGGCGATGTAGAGCGCACAGCACGACAGCTATTAAATGATTTTCGCACGGGTTTATTAGGTGCGATTCCCCTAGAATTGCCGCCAGTCTGAATAGCAAAAGCTCCGGACAATTAAATGTCTTGGAGTAAGAACTATTCCTATTTAGAAGGACAGGTATTTTTTGTCCGACCCTTCCAAATCCAACCGGAGACTGGAGAATTAATTTCTATCCAGCCACCTTCTTCTTTTCCAGTGACAGAGACTTTGGTTCCTGCTTTCACAACATCCCCTGTTTTCTTTCGTCCATCCACAGAGCGGACATTGGATGAACTAAGAACAACAACACAAGTGTTTTTCACTTCATTTTTAGCTGGCGCAGTAATTTGATTTTTAGCCGTTTCAGGAGAGGACGGGACTTGACGACTTGCAAAAATTACCCCAATTGCAATGACAAAGATAGCAGTGCTTGCTCCAATTAATAGCGGCAATTTGTTAGGAGATTTAAGTCCAGAATCCAGGCTGGACGACGAACTAATCGGAGCTGGGGCGGGATTTCCAGGAGCAATTGTCACCGTGTTCTGCGTGACGGGGGCGCTTGGGGGCGTTGCTTCATCTGCGACGCTAGCCGGAGAATCCACTGTCTTTTCCGATGAATTGCCTGTAGCAATGGTTACGGTATTGTCCGTAGGGGGCGCGATCGCTGGGGTGGAAATAGGAGCAGGAGCGTTATTGGGCGAGACGTGGGGATTGGTGCGTTCTTGGAGCGATCGCAGTGCCTTATTTGCCGACACAGAACCGTCTTTCCAGTAACCGCGCACCTTCTGTCCCAAGACTGCGGCGATCGCTGCCGGGGAATTCGGATTGGTTAGGGAAGCAAGCGATCGCAATGCCTCGGTTGCTGACTGGTAGCGGAATTTGAAGTAGTGGCGTACCATCTGGCTCAGGACAGCGGCTAACCCATCGCTAACTTGAGCCAAGTGCCGCCAGAGAATCTCCCCGCTGTCGGGATCTTCTGCTAATTGCCTGGGATTCAGCCCGGTCAAGGCTTGGATACCAATCATGCCCAGTGCGTAAAGATCGCTGCTAGGGCGGGGTCTGCCTTGTCCCTGTTCGCTAGGCATATAGCCTGGGGTACCAATCGCAACCGTCTCATTCATCCCTTCTTGAGCGATGACGGATTGCATCTGCACCTGTTTGACGGCACCAAAATCTACCAAAACTAACTTCTTATCGGAAGAACGGCGAATTAAATTATCCGGTTTGAGATCCCGATGAATCACCCCGTTCTCGTGTACAAATTCCAGAATAGATAATACTTCAGACAGCAGTTGAATCACCTGACTTTCGCTCCACTGCTGTCCTGGTGGCAGTTCTACACTTAGAGGCTGTCCGTCGATAAATTCCTGCACTAAGTAAAACTCTTCCTGCTCCTCAAAGTAAGCTAACAGCCGGGGAATTTGGTCGTGGTTCCCCAACTTTTCCAGAGTTTCTGCTTCGCTATTAAACAGGCGTCTCGCTGTTTGTAAAAATTCGGGATTGCTAGTCGCGGGTTTGAGGTGTTTAACAACGCAGGTAGGGTTCCCAGGTCGGCGAGTGTCTTGGGCAATGTAAGTATGACCAAATCCACCTTGGCCTAGCGCCTGGATCACCTGGTAGCGCTGGTCTAGTAATATGCCTATCATGGTGTCACTGCCCTGAGCTGAGGTAAACCGTTTAACATAATTGAGTTTTTCCAAAAAGGAAGCAGTGTCTTCCGGATGTTTCATCAGATATGCACGGATTGCATATCTGATGAAAGAGCTACCCCCTTTCAGGGAATCGCTCTCTCCCGCCGCACTCTTGATTGACTGCGTATGAAAACCGCACTTTCGCGTCTTCTCTGGTGCCCAGTTGTCAAGGCTTCGACGGTCTCGCTAAAACCTCGACCTGACATCGGGAACCAGCGAATACTATGATACTGTTGTTCAAGGAATGAGGGGTATGACCCCCCATTTTTATAAGATAAGGCTGAAGGGCGCAGAGGCATTAACGCTAAAACTCAAACGATTTGCCGATTAAGCTGCCCTAAGCGTGTAGCTTGGGCAGGGTTGCATAAATGCCTTTGAGAATGCCATAACCTTGAGGGGAAGTGAGGGAAACCAATCAAAAGCCCCTTACTTTGCTGAGTTTTTGCACGCCTCGTTCGCTTCGCTTCAAAAAGGGATAGGAGTCATGGCTGAACTCAATCTGCGTCTACGAGAGGGAGATACAGAAAGAACGATTACGGTGAATCGGGATGAATTTACGATCGGTCGTTTGCCAGAATGCAACTTGCATTTGCCTTTCGAGGGAATTTCCCGGTGTCATGCCCGCTTTTTGAAAACGCCTTCTGGGGCGTGGACAATTGAGGATATGGGCAGCAAAAACGGAACGCGATTGAATGAACGCCCTGTCATCTCGCCTCAACAGGTAAATCACGGCGATATTCTTTGGCTGGGAGATATTAGCCTGAATATTCTTTTGAGCCATCCTGCTCAACCCCATCTAACACAGCTGGTGGAACCCGTGGCTCAAGGAACCACCATCTTTCGCAATGTTCAAGAGCTGCAACAGCAGTGGATACAAGCGGAAGGGACGCTAGACGTAGTTAGCAATAAGGAAAAAGCGATCGCTCGTCTCAAAGATTTAGTGAATATCGCCAAGAATTTGAGCGCAGCTGAATCGATCGAAGCAATTTTCTACCAGGTGCAGGAAGTCGTTTTCCGCGAACTTCAAAGCATTGAGCGCTTGGCATTGTTAATCGATGTAGAGGGTTCCGGCAAACTAGAATTGCTGAATGCCGCCGCTAGAGATATTTTGGAACAACAGAATCTAACAGCAAATGGCAGTTGGATTAGCCGCACCATTTGTCAAAAGGTATTTGCCGAGAAAGTCGCAATTCAAACCGCTGATGCCCAGATGGATAAACGGTTTGAGGGGCAACAGAGCATTTTAGTCAAAGGGATCAAGAGCGCGATCGCCGTCCCGCTTTGGGATGAAAATAAAGTAGTCGGTGTTCTTTATGCCGATGCTCATCTTTCCTCTAGCCATTGGACGAAAGGAGGCGAGGAAGACCTCAGCTTTTTTTCGGCTTTAGCGAATCTGGTCGCATCCGCAGTCCAACGTTGGCTGTTAACGCGGAAACTGAGAAACGAAGAAACCATTCGGACTCGACTAGAGCGCTATCACTCCCCTGCCGTTGTACAGCATATTATGACCCTGGGGGCATTAGAGGATGGTCGTCTCACGCCTGCGGAGGTTGATATCAGCATTCTCTTTGCCGATATTGTTGGCTTTACCGCCCTTTCGGAACGGTTGAGTCCTACAGAAATTGCCCAATTACTCAATGATTTCTTCGAGGAAATGCTACAGGAGGTTTTTACTGCCGGAGGAACGTTAGACAAGTATATTGGAGACTGCATCATGGCATTTTTTGGCGCTCCTGAACCTCAACCGGATCATGCCGACCGAGCTTTCGCCGCCGCCAAAGGAATGCTGACTCGTCTAGAGAAATTAAATGCCGCTCGAGTCTGGCGCGAACCGCTGCAAATTCGAGTTGCCATCAACAGCGGTAGAGCCGTGATTGGAGATGTCGGTAGCTCTCAAAGAGTAGACTATACCGCTTTAGGAGCAACGATTAATCTAGCCTCCCGCATGGAAGGAATCTGCCCCCCTGGTGAATGTGTCGTCAGTGAAGCCACGTATTCATTGCTGAAGCGCTCCCAAGACTTGCAGACGGTAGGAGAACACCATTTCAAAGGCATAGACCGACCTGTCAGAGTTTATCAAACCAAGCGGCATTAAAGTGCTGGCTCCCCTCTGAGTTTTAGTGGAGCTAAAGGGCGGATTTTGAGTTTTCGGCTAAGACCAAGCCAAACCCTTTCTCGACGACGAAATCGAGGAGTTTATCGCTTCTCCTCACCAGCCCAAAAAATTTATTCCTCACCTTCCCCGTATCGGGGTGGGTTAGCCAGAGGTGGCAAGAGGTTGAGCAGAAGGTAAACCGAAAAGGAGCTGGGTGCGATTTCCCGGTCGTTGCGACCTATGGCAACACAGCGTATCATCTGTCGAAGGATTTCGTCAGAGTTAAGATGGTGGCAGTAATTGCCGGGAAAACGCATATATTTGTGGGTGCTTTCTTTGACTATTGCTTTGTCCAGGAGTTTTAGCAAGCCTTGTTCGCCTTGGTTCAAGGAGGTTTAGAGTCATGGCTGAACTCAAGCTGCGCCTACAAGTTGAGGAAAATGCTGAAAGCACCGTCACGGTGGATAAAGAGGAATTTATTATTGGTCGTTTGCCAGAATGCGATCTGTACTTGCCTTATTTTGAAATTTCCCGCTGTCATGCCCGGTTGTTAAATACACCGGATGGCGTGTGGGTAGTCGAAGATATGCATAGCACAAACGGAACGCGGTTAAATGACCGTCTGCTAGCAGCGCCCCAAAGAGTGAATCATGGGGATGTTATTCAGATGGGTCATGTTTTCATCCACGTTCTTTTAGCCAGTTCTCCTCAACAAAAAACTCAACTCAATCCCATCAATGCAGATCCGATCCCCGAAGAAGTGACGATTCTTCGCAATGCCAAAGAACTGCAACAGCAATGGATACAAGCGGATGATGAAGGGAGTAATATTGCGAATCCCCACAAAGCGATCGCTCGGCTGAAAGACTTGGTTGATATCGCCAGATGTCTGAATTCTGCCGAATCGATCGAAGCAATTTTCCAGCAGATACAAGAAATTGTTTTCCGCGATCTCATTAGTATCGATCGGTTGGCATTGTTGATTGATGTCCATTGTTCGGGGGAACTTGAATTACTTCAAGCAGCAGCGAGAGATATTTCTCAGCAGGAAAATCTCGCCGCAGATGGCAGTTGGATTAGCCGCACCATTTGTCAAAAAGTATTTACGGATAAAGTCGCCATTAAAACCGCTGATGCCCAAATGGATGAACGGTTTGAAGGCGAACATAGTATTTTAGCAAAAGGTATTCGTAGCGCTCTAGCGGTTCCTCTGTGGGATGAAAATCAGGTAGTCGGCGTTCTTTATGCCGATGCCCATCTTTCTTTTACCCATTGGAACAAAGGAGGCGATGAAGACCTCAGCTTTTTTTCAGCTTTAGCGAATTTGGTGGCGTCGGCGGTGCAACGTTGGCTGTTAGCAGAGAAACTCAGAAGCGAAGCCAACATTCGACACCGATTAGAACGCTATCACTCTCCTTCAGTTGTGCAGCATATTATGAATGTAGGAGGATTAGAAGGCGGTCGTCTTACCCCCACAGAAGGCGAAATCAGCATTCTTTTTGCCGATATTGTTGGCTTTACTGCGCTTTCGGAACGTTTAACTCCGACAGAAATTGCCGATTTGCTCAATAGTTTCTTTGAGGAGATGCTCAAAGAAGTTTTTGCCGCCAGAGGAACGCTAGATAAATTTATTGGAGATTGCATTATGGCATTTTTTGGCGCTCCAGAACCCCAGCCGGATCATGCCGACCGGGCTTTTGCCGCTGCTTGGGGAATGCTGGAACGTCTGGAGCGTCTGAATGCTCGTCAGTTCTTTCAACAACCGCTGCAATTGCGGATAGCGATTAACAGCGGTAAAGCGGTGGTTGGAGATGTGGGCAGCTCTCAGAGAGTAGACTATACCGTCTTAGGCGCTACGATTAATCTTGCCTCGCGGATGGAAGGAATTTGTCCCCCCGGTGAATGTGTCGTGAGTGAAGCCAGCTATTCTTTGCTCAGTCAACCGAAAGATTTGTTTCCGATGGGAGAGTACCGTTTTAAAGGTATTGACCGACCGATACGGGTTTATCAGACTAAGCGGCAGAGCGTTATCCACGATGGTATTCAGTCGGGTTAGAGATGAGATTAAACCTGGAACCCCATTTCTTGCAATCCTTGGCGGAGTCTAGCGGCTTCCTCTGGGTTGTGTTGCTCGTGAAGGGCGATCGCTTTCCCAAATGCTTCTAAACTTTCGATTACGTTCCCCATTTTCAACAGGGCAACTCCCAGATTTTGATACGCCTCTGCATAGTCTGGGTTCAGTTGAATCGCTTGGCGGTAAGCAGCGATCGCATCTGGCAGACGCCCGATTGCCTTTAATGCCATGCCCAGATTGTACTTTCCGACCGCAAAACTAGGGTCAATCTGTAAGGTCGTTTCATAAGCTTTTTGGGCATTAGTAAAATCCCCAGATGCTATCAACAAGTTGCCTAAATTGTTATAAGCCCCTAGTTTAAGTTTGGGCAGAATTGGCTGTTGAATGGCGACTTGATAATGTGTCGTCGCTTGTGCAAGATCGTTCACACGAGTATAGGCATTGCCCAGATGGTAGTGTAGCTCGTATAAAACAGAAGCATCGATCTGTGTTGATTTTAAGCCGCGCTTGAGGATTCCGATTCCCTTACTAATTTTCCCTGTTTCTATATAAAGCGCCCCCAATTTACAACAATCATAGGGATCGTTGGGATGGCTTGCCAGATAGCCTTCCATTGCCGCCTGCGCCCTATCGAATTTGTTTAAAGATGCGATCGCTCCCGGTTGATAGCCATAGTGCAAAATTGCGACATCCGACAGAGAAACAATCTGCCACTGGGGTTCTCGCTGCAACAATTCAGCAACCCTATCATCCACTAGAGAATGGTAAGGACGAGAAAAGCGCACGTCTGGGTGATTGCGAAATAGACGAGAAACTAGGGAATAGGGCGATTGGGATGCCCCAACTTCTTGACGAATCAGGTTGATAACGAGGTTGCGATCGCTTTCCATCGCTTGCTTCATCTGCGGCACAATTTCCGGTGTCAGCACTTCATCCGCATCCAGCACCAGCACCCAATCTCCCTGAACGTACTTCAACGACTCATTCCGCGCTGCTGAAAAGTCATTGCACCATTCAAAGTGATAAACCTTCGCCCCAAATTCTCTGGCAATTTCAACGGTTTTGTCAGTGGAGCCGGTATCCAGCACCACCATTTCCTCTACCACATCTTTGACACTATTCAAGCATTGTGGTAAAGACGATTCTTCGTTTTTAACAATCATGCAGAAGCTTAGCTTCATTGGACACCATGAACTGGCTTAAGGGACTCGTGGTTATTTTAAATGCGATCGCATCAAGCTAATTAAACAGTAAAAAAAGAATTCTTTTTTTGCCTGCCCTTCGGTAGATAGGGATCAAAACTTATATATTTTTGATGTGTAACAGCATACAAAATTTCGGCTCCTGGCTAAAAATTGGATTTCCTGCTCTGAACCAACTTGCAAAACGGGAGTTTATAATACATTTGTTCTTCCGAAACAGGGTAAACTTGTATGACCCTTGGTACCTTGAATCACCTAAGCTTGACGGTTAGCGATCGCTCGAAATCGGAACCGTTTTATAACGCAATTTTGGAATTCATGGGCTACCAGCAGGTGGAAAAAAATGATGAGTTTATTATGTGGTGGTCAAAGGATGTCGGGGCAATTTTGATTTATGCTGCGAATCCAGATTCCCCGAACAAACTACACGATCGCTACTCGCCAGGACTACACCATCTTGCCTTTAACGCCGACAGCCGCGAACAGGTAGATAACTTATACAACCTGATTCTTGAACTAGGCGCTACAATCCTCGATCCGCCAGCCGAATACAACCAGTATGCACCGGGCTACTACGCTGTCTTCTTTGCCGATCCCGATGGGATCAAACTGGAATTGGTTCATATGCCCAATCTGCCCTAGATGCTTTTTTGCTCGCTGGATCTTGCGGTTTCTAGGTGCCCTTCTGCCTGATTTACTGACAGCGAGGATGACGCCCTCCTTGCTTGCAAATCAAGCCAATTTGCTTGGCATCTAAATTTTTCACTTGAGAAAAATCGACGCCTTGAACACGAGCCAAGGATGCGGCATTGGGTGCCTCTTGAATGAATTGATCCGACTGCAAGGGTTTTGGGGCGGCAAAGGTTGCCCCCTTCAAATTAGCTCCTGCGAGATTCGCCCCACGCAGGTCTGCCGCACTCAGATTTGTGTTTTGTAAATTGGCATTTTGCAGCTGAGCCTGAGCGAGATT
>NZ_JACJOQ010000236.1:0-14192 GCF_014695635.1 Coleofasciculus sp. FACHB-712
TATGACAGTCAAAGTTCTCGTTCCGACTCCTCTCCAGAAGCTTACAAACAATCAAGCCACCATTGAAGGCAGCGGCAGTACGATTGGTGAACTGCTCGAATCCTTAGAGCAAAGCTATCCTGGCATCAAAGTGCGTTTGTGCGATGAAAAGGGCGAACCCCGCAGATTTGTGAATTTCTATGTCAACAGCGAAGACATCCGCTTTTTGGATGGAACTCAGACACCTCTGAATGAGGGTGATGAGGTGAGCATTGTGGCAGCGCAGGCGGGAGGCTGATTCCAAGTTAGGATGAGCAGTAAAGGATTTCAATCTCGAATCGAGATTGTTAATCCTACCTTCATCCATGCTGCATACATTCAAAAAAAATCACCAACTTGCGGATAAGTCCAATGGCAGAAGAAACGAATCACAATGACGCCGGAGAGGTGGCTCCTAGCACTGTTGACAAGCAGGCTCCTAGTGTTTCTGAAGAAAATGCTCCCAGTACGGATTCTGACGTAGCAACCGACATTCCTACAGCAAACGCACCCGCTCCAGAAGCTGTGAATCCGGAGGTGAATCCGAATGCGACTGGAGAAAAATCTTCGACAGAGGCATCAACCCCAGATGACTCGGCTCAGGTTCAAACAGATGTTAAAAAAACAGCTCAAGCATCTAAAGAGGATAAGCCAACGGGTGCCAAAGCTGCTAAAGCAGATAAGCCAGAAGCTGCCAAAGCTGCTAAAAAGGACGAGTCGCCAGAAGGGGATAAGCCAGCTGCTAAAGCGGCTAAAAAAGAGAAGGCACCTGCGGTAGAAGACAAGCCTTTTGTTGAGTTTATTCAACAAGACTATTTACCAGCTTTGAAAACAGCACTTGAAAAAAAGGGCGTCCAAAATTTAGAGCTGAAATTTGACAAGAAACCGCTTCAAGAAATCTCAGAATGCTGGCAAGTCAACGGGAGCTGGCAAGGGGGAAAGCGGAACTTTAACCTTTATTTTCCCGAAGAAGACATCCAAAAACAAAGAGCTTTTTCCTGTTTTGAAGGCTCTAAACCTAGTATCATTGAGCCTTTTTTGTGCGATGAGCGCAAGATCACGCTGGATTTAATGGTGTTTGGCGTGACGCAGCGGTTGAATGCTCAAAAGTGGCTGGAAAGAAATTAGTCGGGAAAGGTGAATTTCATTAGTCATTAGATAATTACTAATGACTAATGAGCCATTACAACTCGATAAATTCATAAATGACAACGCCAGTTTCTGGGTGATTGTCAACCATGACGTAGCCACTTTTGAGCATTTCTTTCAACGTGGCTTCTGCCTTGGCAAAACTTACACCTGTATCCATCACCGCTTGGGTAACGGAAAGTTTGCCACCTCTAGCAGCAGCGGCTTTCACAAGTTTAACCATTAGTTGATCGCGGGTAAGCTCTTGTTTGGTAAGCGCGATCGCAGGTGGCGATAGAGGTACGCCCGTGGATGATACTCCCAAGCGGTCTTGCAGCTTGGCGTTATGTTCTTCCACCATGCCGGGAATCAGGAATAAATCCACGAACTGCCCGACCCCAAACAAACCCCACGTAAACAGCCACAGCAGCCCCGTGCCAATCTTGCCATTGTACAGGCGATGCATCCCCGCTATCGGTGGGGACAAAAAACAGGCTAGCCAAAGAACATAGGCAGTCGAGACGTTCTTCATAAGATTCCTAGCGCTTCAGATGTCCTAACTTCAATCATAGGATTTTGTTCTTCACTCTTGCACCTAGGAATTGAGCAGCAAGAACTCTGAAGATGTCACAAAACTTGACAGCGTGTAGTAAGTCTTAACGTAACAAGTGCGATCGCTCTCGTGTAGATTGGTAGACTGGAACGCAAGCCTTTGAGTAAAGCGACGGAATCATAATAATAAGAGAAACAAGAGAGACAAAGAATATGGTGGATTCCCTCAAAAAACCCAGCTTTGAAGAATTAAGACCTGGGGTGAAAGTACCTGCGAAAGAAACCCTACTGACGCCCCGGTTCTACACCACCGACTTTGATGAAATGGCGAAGATGGATCTGTCGCCAAATGAAGATGAACTCAAGGCGCTGATGGAAGAATTCCGCGCTGACTACAACCGTCACCACTTCGTGCGGGATGCCGAGTTTGACCAATCCTGGGATCATATTGATGGGGAGACGCGCCAGTTATTTATTGAATTTCTAGAGCGTTCCTGTACAGCAGAATTCTCCGGATTCCTACTCTACAAAGAACTCGGACGCCGATTGAAGGACAAAAACCCGCTTCTGGCAGAAGGCTTTAACTTAATGTCGCGGGATGAAGCTCGTCATGCTGGCTTCCTGAATAAGGCAATGTCAGACTTCAATATGTCACTAGATTTGGGATTTTTGACCAAGAATCACAAATACACCTTCTTTAAGCCGAAATTCATCTTCTACGCGACCTATCTGTCCGAGAAGATTGGTTACTGGCGGTATATCACCATTTACCGGCACCTAGAAGCTCATCCCGAAAACCGCGTTTATCCCATCTTCCGGTTCTTTGAAAACTGGTGCCAGGATGAAAACCGGCACGGAGACTTCTTCGATGCCGTAATGAGAGCGCAACCCCAATTCTTGAATGATTGGAAAGCAAAGCTGTGGTGTCGCTTCTTCCTGCTGTCAGTGTTTGCGACGATGTATCTCAACGACATCCAGCGTTCCAAATTCTATGCCACACTCGGTCTGGACGCACGGGAATATGACATTCACGTGATTCAGAAGACCAACGAAACCGCAGGACGGGTGTTCCCAGTGATTCTGGATGTAGAGAAGCCAGAATTTTACGAGCGCCTAGAAGTGTGCATCAAAAATAATGAGAAGCTGGGTGCGATCGCAACCTCCAACACCCCCAAATTCCTGCAATTGTTCCAGAAGCTACCCCTTTATGCTTCTAATGCTTGGCAGCTGCTGCGCCTGTACCTAATCAAGCCGATTGATATGACTGCCGTGCAAGGTAAAGCCCGCTAATTTTGAGCATCTTCCCTCAACTAAAGTGGTTCTGCACTAAGCAGAGCCACTTTTTTTATCCTTATCAAAATTCCTCATAAATATAGAACTGACGCAACCCCCATGACGAAGACCTTTAGCATCTCGCGCCTCAGCCCGCTAGACGCACAGACGCTAACTTGCCTTTCTTTGCGCCTTTGCGCCTTTGCGCGAAACTCTATCCTGTTCGCAATCGGCACTTCTCTGATTTTGGGGATCTCGCCTACCCAGGCTCAAACCCAGACTCAAACCCAGCCGCCAGGAACGTCCAAGCCAGAGGCAAGCGAGTTAGATTTAAGTCCAGAAATGATTGAAAATAGCCCGGTTTTGCAGCGTTGGCGGCGAGACGTGCCGAATGTGCTAGAAGAAATTCGCAATGATCCCAGCTTTCGGACTAGGGTGCGCCTCGGTTACTCCCAGTTTCCTTCATCTGGGCAAGCCGGGGGAGTCAATATTGGTGTGGAGGATGTTTTTATTGGTCGCACCGGCTTAACCGTCAGTGGGGATTATCACACTGCGTTCAAGGGTCAGCGCGAGGCTTATGGAGCAGATTTACGGTACTACGTACTTCCTTTGGGTGGCTACGTTAATATCGCGCCCCTGGTGGGCTATCGACATTTGGAAACTGACCGATACTCAACAGATGGCTTACATGTGGGTGCGAAGCTGATGTTCGTTTTATCTCGCACTGGTGCAGCCGATATCTCCTTAACTCAGAGTTGGGTTGCTCCAGCAACGAATGAAGAAGTCGGAATTACAAAGCTTTCCGTCGGCTATGCCTTTACCCGCAACCTGCGCTTATCGACAGACATTGAGAAGCAAAATGCAAGACAACGCAAAGATAGTCGGGTTGGCGTCGTACTAGAGTGGATGCCTTAAATTAAATGTTTAGATAATTGAATATTGCAATGTTTAGGGCATTTCACCCTAAAAACCTCTAAATTTGAATGCCATTACAAAAAGAGCCTTTGCCGACCTATGAACGCCTCAGACAATTTAGAGCTGTTTGGGCTATTTTTGCAACATACACCCACTGCCGTAGCGATGTGCGATCGCCAGATGCGTTACTTGCTCGCTTCTCGTCAGTGGCTAATCGATTACGGGCTGGATGAGCAAAATCTGATTGGGCGATCGCATTACGAAGTTTTTCCTCACCTTCCCGACCAATGGCGGCACAAGGCTGAGCTAGTTTTATCTGGGGCGAGTTCAGGGGAGTTTCAGGAAAGTAGCTTTGTTTGCCCTGACGGTTCCTCGGTGCCGATAAAGTGGAGCCTGCATCCTTGGAAGCACCCAAGCGGGGAAAGGGGTGGATTGATCCTGTCGGCAGAGATGATCCAGAGTGAGGACTTTTTCCATTCCATCTACGAGGGCGTGGAAAACGCCATCTTTGTTTTAGATGTGGACGCACAAGGGGTTTTTCGCTACCTTAGCTGGAATCGACCGATAGCGATGGTTACTGGCATCAGTAGTGCCCAAGCGATGGGCAAAACTCCCCATGAACTATTTGGTTTAGAGTTAGGTAATTCCTTGCATGAGAGATATACAAAATGTCTCGTCGCAGGGGAATGTACTTTTTACGAGGATTGCATTCCCTTGCAGGGTGTAGACACTTATTGGCTAACGACTTTAACTCCACTGCGGGATGCTGCGGGTCGCATCTATCGAATTATCGGCACCGGAAGTAATATCAGCGCTCTCAAGCAGGTGGAAGAAGCGTTGCGGCAATCAGAAGCTCGGTTCCGAGAACTCGCGCAGCGAGAAGAACTACTCAATCGTCTTGCTAGTCAAATTCGCAGTTCGCTGGATCTCAATACCATCTTGGAAACAGCCGTGCAGGAAATCCGCAGGCTGCTGCAAATTGAGCAGTGCCTTTTCATGTGGTATCGTCCCAATGGTGAATCGGCAAGTTGGGAGATATTGCATGAAGCGAAGGTAGACAATTTGCCTAGCTTTCTGGGTTGCTATCCAGAGGAACCGACCAGTTTTCAAGTAATACAACTCTTAAACCGAGAAATCATCCATTTGGATAATATTGAAGCGTTAACCGACCCCAATTCACGGCAGTTCTTCCAATCGCTGGGGTACGTTTCTATACTAAATTTTCCGATAATGACTCGCACGGGCGAACTTGGTGTAGTTGCCTGCGGTCAATTTAGCAGTCCTCGAACTTGGCATGACGATGAAGTGGAACTGCTTTCAGCGGTTTGCGACCAAGTCGCGATCGCGATTAACCAAGCAGAACTTTATACTCAAACTCGCGAAGCCGCAGCGATCGCTCAAGCACACGCCACCCGGCTCGAAACCACGCTTCAGGAACTCCAACGTACTCAGTCTCAACTGGTTCAAAGTGAAAAAATGTCCAGTTTGGGTCAGCTAGTGGCTGGAGTCGCGCATGAAATCAATAATTCCGTTAACTTCATCTACGGGAATTTAGCCCCGGCGAGCGAATACACGCGAGACATTCTTGGGTTGCTGCAACTATATCAACAGCAATATCCCCATCCAACGCCAGAAATTCAAGACGAAATTGCCGCGATTGACCTAGATTTTCTCATCAAGGACTTGCCTAAATTACTTTCTTCAATGAATGTGGGGGCAGAGCGCATTTGTGAGATTGTGCGTAGCTTACGCAATTTCTCCCGCCTTGACGAAGCCGAGATGAAACTGGTAGATATTCATGAAGGCATCGAAAGTACGCTCCTAATTCTGCAAAACCGCTTCAAATCCAAACCAGATCATCCCCCTATCCAGCTAATCAAAGAATATGGCAACCTACCTAAAGTAGAGTGCTATCCAGGGCAGCTTAACCAAGTATTTATGAATCTTCTCACCAATGCAATTGATGCTTTGGATGAGTCTAACAAAAAGCGATCGCTTGAACAAATCAAAGCCGACGCCAGTATCATTCGGATTCGTACCGACGTGTTGAAAAATAACCGAGTCGCAATCAAGATTTCCGACAATGGGCCAGGAATGGCAGAGGAAGTCAGAAAGCGACTTTTCGATCCTTTCTTCACAACTAAGCCTGTCGGTATTGGCACAGGGCTTGGGTTGTCGATTAGCTATCAAATTGTGGTCCAAAAACACGGCGGTCAACTCAAATGTATTTCAGCGCCCGGTCAGGGAGCGCAATTTCTGATAGAAATTCCCCTGCATCCGCCATCACACATTTGATACTATTGCCGATGAATTCGTAATTTTTAACAAAAAGGGCGGATATTTAATTCCGCCCCAAAAAGGATTATTGATTATGAAAATTTAGCAAGCTGAAAACTCAAACATCAAGAAAATTTTTGCGATTTTTCACCTTTGAATTGTCTAGCGATTGCCGATTTCTGGTGCCCGCAACGACAACAGGGGAATATCCGCCTGTGCTTGGGTCGGAACCTGTCGCCCACTCGCCAGCGTCGGAACTGAACCTCGCAGTCGCTCCGTCAGCTGCAAAGTGGTTGCGTCGTAAATTTGAGTCAGGATTTTGGGGTACAAGCCAATGCCAATAATCGGCACCAACAGACAGGCGATGATGAACACCTCTCGTGGTTCCGCATCGATCAAGGCTTCGTGTTCCACTAATTCCTTATTCTCCGGCCCGTAGCAAATTTCTCGCAGCATCGAGAGTAGGTAAATGGGGGTCAGAATCACGCCAACGGCGGCTAGAAAGACCACCACGACCTTGAAAGTGGGGTTATAAGCATCGCTGGTCGCAAAGCCAACAAACACCATGATTTCTGCCACAAATCCGCTCATCCCTGGCAATGCTAATGACGCGAGGGCACAAGTCGTCCACATGGCAAACATCTTTTTCATCCTCAACCCGACGCCGCCCATTTCATCCAGCATCAGGGTGTGGGTGCGGTCATAAGTGGCTCCCACAAGGAAGAACAAGCTTGCCCCAATCAAACCGTGGGAAACCATTTGCAGTACAGCACCGCTCAAACCCAAGTCAGTAAACGTGGCAATTCCAATCAGCACAAATCCCATGTGGGAAATCGAGGAATAAGCGATTTTCCGTTTCAGGTTCCGTTGAGCAAAAGAGGTGAGGGCTGCGTAGATGATGTTGGTAACGCCCAAAATCACCAAAACGGGCGCGAACACGGCATGAGCATCGGGTAGCATCTGGGCATTCATCCGAATCAGAGCATAACCGCCCATTTTCAGAAGAATTCCTGCTAGCAACATATGCACTGGTGCAGTTGCTTCGCCGTGAGCATCTGGTAGCCAAGTATGCAGGGGAATAATCGGCAACTTGACGCCGTAGGCAATCAGAAACCCTGCATAGATCCAGAGTTGGAAAGTTAGGGGGTAATCCTTGGCAGCGATCGCCCTCATATCAAACGTCACGGTATCGCCGTAGAACGCCATCGCCAAGGCGGCTACTAAAATGAACAGCGACCCGCCAGCCGTATAAAGAATGAACTTGGTAGCCGCGTACAAACGCTTCTTACCGCCCCAAATTGCCAGCAGCAGGTACACCGGAATCAGTTCCAGTTCCCACACCAGGAAAAACAACAGCATATCCTGGACCGCAAACACTGCAATCTGACCGCCGTACATCGCCAGGAGCAAAAAGTAAAACAGCTTCGGCTTAAACGTCACGGGCCACGCTGCCAAAGTCGCCAGGGTGGTGATGAAGCCGGTAAGCAATACTAGCGGCATTGACAAGCCATCTACGCCCACCGACCACCTTAGGTCGATTTGGGGTACCCAGGAGTAACTTTCCACCAGTTGCAGACCGGGATTAGAAAAGTCGTACTGAGTATAGAAGGCATAAACCATCACCACGAAATCAATCAGCCCAATAATGAGGGCGTACCAGCGTACCGTCTTACCATCTTTATCGGGTATTAACGGAAGCAACAGGGATGCCGCGATGGGGAACAGGATGATAAAAGTCAGCCAAGGAAAATTAGCTGTATTCATGAGATATCAAATCGTGAGCAATAAGGTTTAGCTGTCAGCTATGAGTAAGTGTACTTAAAAAGGAAAAAGGAAAAAGTTTTCGGCTTTTTCCTTTTATCTTTTGTTGACAGCGGGTAGAAACACGCAGCGAGCGGTTTCTAAATTTAAGTCACACCAAAGACAATCACGCCCACTAGCACCGCCCCAAACACAATCAGGGCATAGAATTGGACGCGACCAGTTTCAAAGTATTTCAGACTTTCACCACTCAACAGCGTCGCTAAGCCGGTGAAGTTGACTGCGCCATCAACCACGCGGAAATCCACTTCCATGACTTGTCGCGCTAAGCGACGGCACCCTTGAACGAAGAGGGTGTCATAGATTTCGTCGAAATACCACTTGTTGAGCGACAGCTTGTAAAAGAAGGGGATTTTAGCAGCGATCGCAGCGGGATCGATCTTGCCTCTCAAGTACATCAGAGAAGCCAGAGTAATTCCAATCAAGGCAATTCCGACCGAATTACCCCCCATGATCAGAAATTCTGTCAAATCAAACTCAGTGGCTTTTTCCAGCACCTCAGTCAGCGGTTCGCCGGGGGCGTGAATGAATTCCTCAAAATAATTGTGGAAAGGCGTCCCAACCAAACCAATCAGCATCGACGGCACCGCCAGAACAATCAGGGGCAGCGTCATCGTCAGCGGCGACTCGTGCGGATACTCGCTATGACCGTGGTCATCATGGCTGTCATGGGCTTTGGAGGATAACTCTCTGGTATCCATCGCCCCAGGGCCAAAAGCGTATTCGACCTGGGGAGATTTAGCAGCCCCCAGTAGTTCCTGCTTGATGCCTGATTCATGCCCTCGGAATTTGCCCTCAAATGTCCGGAAATACATCCGGAACATATAGAAAGCAGTCATTCCAGCCGTCAGCCAGCCGACGAACCACAGCGCCGGATTTGCCCCAAAAGCGCTGCCTAGAATTTCGTCTTTCGACCAGAACCCAGCGAAAGGTGGAATCCCGCTGATCGCGAGCGTTCCAATCAAAAAGGTGAGGGAGGTAATCGGCATATACTTCCGCAGTCCGCCCATCATCCGCATATCCTGAGCCAAGGCGGGATCGTGACCTACGACTGATTCCATGCCGTGAATCACAGAACCAGAACCCAAAAACAGCATTGCCTTGAAGTAGGCGTGTGTCATTAGGTGAAATAGGCCGGCAGTATAGGCACCGACGCCCATTGCCATTACCATGTAGCCCAGTTGGGACATGGTGGAATAAGCGAGACCCTTCTTGATGTCGTTTTGGGTAATGGCAATAGTTGCCCCCAAAAATGCAGTAAAGGCACCCGTCCAGGCAATCACGTTCATTGCCACTGGGATGCCTTCAAACACGGGATACATCCGCGCAATTAGGAAGACGCCCGCAGCCACCATCGTTGCCGCGTGAATCAGGGCGCTGATGGGGGTAGGGCCTTCCATCGCATCTGGTAGCCAGACGTGCAACGGGAACTGAGCAGATTTTGCCACTGGTCCCATAAACACTAAGATTGCGAACAGAGCCGCAAGGCCGGTACTTAGGTAGCCTGATGCGACAAATGCTTGCAAGCGATCGCCGATTACGTCAAATTCAAAGCTGCCCGTCGCCCAGTACAGCCCCAGCATCCCTAACAACAGCCCGAAGTCGCCGACGCGGTTGACGACAAAAGCCTTTTGGCAAGCATCGGCTGCTGCCTTGCGGTCATACCAGAATCCGATCAGTAAGTAAGAACACATACCGACCAGTTCCCAGAAAATATAAACCTGTACCAAGTTGGGGCTGACCACCAAACCCAACATGGAGGAACTAAACAGGCTCAGATAGGCATAGAAGCGCACATACCCCGGATCGTGAGCCATGTAGCCATCGGTGTAAATCATCACCAGGAAGGCAACTGTCGTCACGATGACCAGCATCAGGGCCGTCAAGTGGTCAATCGTGTAGCCCATATTCAGGTGAAAATTCCCCGCGGCTGCCCACTCCAGGGTACGGGTGTAGGTAGCATGACCTTGAATTTGACTCCAGAGCAGCGCCAAGGAGAAACCCATCGCCATCCCTAGCAGGGAGACTATAACCACGGCATTTAACTGCCGCAGACTGTTGGTAAATCGATTAATCGAGATTAGTCCCAGACCGACCAGCATCGCCCCAGCTAGCGGCAGGACTGGGATGATCCAGGCATACTGATAGAGCAGTTCCATCACTGACGCCTACTTTATATTTCTTAACTAACTTGGTAAGACCGTTTACATTGTGACACAGACGGTCTCTAAAGTATTTATAACTAACAGTTTAGACAGCCAGAAACTTGTCAGCCAAAAATTAAACCCACCGATAGAGAGAATCGGTGAGTTTAAGAACGGGTAAAACGTTGCATTCAGGTTGAACAGTTACAAGCAGCGAAAAAATTGATCGGGATTTACGCACTGAAAGCTTGAAACCGAGATCCCCCGAACCCCCCTTGAAAACGGGGAACCGGACAATTCCCCACTTTATCGGCGGATGTAAAGGGGATCTCTGCGTCAGTCCTATTTATCTTGGATAGGAGCAGCTATCTCCAACTTCAGGCAGAATTTGGCAAATAACTTACCATAATTTTTTCTAATGCCATGCGTAAATCATCCCGCCCTTGAAAGCTATCAATGCGGTGAACTACCTTGCCGTTTTCAATCAGAACGATCGTGGGTAGAGTCTGGAGGCGATAAGTATTCGCCAGTTTTAAATTTTGATCGGCATTAATTCCAACTAATTTGACTTGTTCGCCCCATTCAGATTGAACTCTAGTCAGGAGGGGGTTAATTAGCCGACATAATCCACACCAGGGTGCCCAAAAATGAACTAGGACTGGGGTGGAAGATTCTAAAACTTCTTGTGTAAACGTCCGTTCGTTAACAGAAAGCACCATGATCCCTCTAGTTTTATTCGCTTTTACTATTGAAAGTCAGCCAAAAGGAGGAAGTGGAACAATAAACAATGAAGTAAAATCCTTCAGCTTACTCTAGCGCAACTGGTATGCCAGTGCGTATCTACTACGTCTAGGCATCTATGGGGAAGCTAAGGCGGTAGAACCAGAGCGTAATTAAGCTGAAAGTTATTTGGAATCATGCTACATCCATTTGGGATCGCGTGGCTCAGCATAATTGCGGAACTCACACTACCATCTGACAACACCTGTCGCCTGGATCAACCAGGGATGCGCCCACCACAACAGCAGAATGAAAGCAGTGACCCCCAGATACGCAGGGCGGAGAAACTCTTGCCATTTTAGGGTTTGATGCCCTTCCAGGAGCGCCTGGAAGGGGACAACAGAGGTGCGAGCTTTCACAGCCTCGAAAGCTTCCCCATAGCGAGCCAAGAGACGGCGATCGCCATGCCAAACTGCGAATAAATGATGCAGCACTAGCCCTACTGAAGTTAAGAGGGTAAAAGTTGTGCCGACCCAAAGCGTATGAGCAATACACCAAATCACCTGTCCAACCATTTGGGGATGCCTGGTGATGCGGATAATGCCGGTTTCGTAAAGATGCACTTGAGGCTTTTCGATGGCAGCAATTTCTAGCAAGTTGAAAGTTGCTGGATAAAGAAACAGAAATGAGATAGCCGAAAGCACCCACACCACCGACTGAACGCCGGGGACGCCCTGAACTTGCCACAGTTGCAGCCCATCATAACGATGATTAATGAAGTAAACGATCAACACCACTGCTAGAGGAAGACTGACGAGGGCAAATAAGATGCGGTAGAGGCGGGGGCCGATTTTTTTTTCGCCCCAAGGACGCAGTGCAGCGAGACCACTGTGAGCGATCGCAAACCCAAAAAGCAGTCCCAGCATTATGTAGTGGCTAGGAGTCAAAACGCGAAAGAAATTCATAAACTTTTACGTAATTTCCAGTAGAAAATAGACCCCCCAAGTATTCCCTGAGAGACTTGATCTCGTGTTGTGTTACTGTCGATGACTGAGAGGCTTTACAACGAAGTGGGCTATCAATCGCTTGAGTCCAGCCCCATCTCTCGCAAGAGAGCGCTTAGCGATCCTTCGGTCATTGGTGATGGGTCATCGGTCAAATGTCAGCAGTAACCAACAACTGACAACTGACAACCGACAAAAAGCTAACAGATCGCCGAGCTTTATGCCTCAGTCGCTCCTTTCCCTTTTCAGGTAAAGCCTGTATGTCTGACCTTCCTTTCACTTTAGACCAACTCCGCATTCTTAAAGCGATCGCCGCCGAGGGAAGCTTCAAGCGTGCCGCCGATAGCCTGTACGTCTCGCAACCCGCTGTCAGCCTCCAAGTCCAAAACTTAGAGCGGCAGTTGGATGTGCCGTTGTTTGACCGGGGAGGACGCAGGGCACAACTGACGGAAGCAGGGCACCTACTTCTCAGCTACGGCGAAAAAATCTTGACGCTTTGTCAAGAAACCTGCCGCGCCATTGAAGACTTGCAAAATCTCCAGGGTGGCACCCTGATTATAGGAGCTTCGCAGACGACAGGAACTTACTTACTGCCCCGAATGATTGGGATGTTCCGCCAGCAGTATCCAGATGTAGCAGTACAATTACACGTTCACTCGACGCGCCGCACGGCGTGGAGTGTCGCCAACGGGCAAGTTGACCTGGCAATCATTGGGGGAGAGGTTCCGTCCGAACTACAAGAAGCACTAAAAATTATTCCTTATGCTGAAGATGAACTAGCGCTGATCTTGCCAGCCTTACATCCCCTCGCCAAAATTGGGACTATCCAAAAAGACGATCTTTACAAATTGCAGTTCATTGCCTTAGACTCCCAATCCACCATCCGCAAGGTGATTGACCAAGTGCTGACTCGCTGTGGTATCGATACCCGACGCCTCAAAATAGAGATGGAACTTAACTCGATTGAGGCAATTAAAAATGCCGTGCAGGCAGGACTTGGGGCGTCGTTTGTCTCCCTATCGGCGATCGAAAAAGAGTTGCAAATGGGCATCCTCCACTACGCAAAAATTGAAGAGGTAGTGGTCAAGCGAATGCTATGGGTGATTGTGAACCCCAATCGCTACCGCTCCAAAGCAGCAGAAGCGTTTAGCCAAGAAATTTTACCCGCCTTTGCCTCCCCCGGATGGGGAAGAGAAATGGAAGCATCCACTCCAATCGAAGCCGATGGGTTCAAGGCAGCTGCTCCTAACTCCGCAGGCAGTTAATTCCAGTATTAGCCATCTGTTAGTTGCTAATCGCGAATGGAAGTATGGCTACTAGCTCTTAAACAATTAGCAATTAGCAACAATCGATTAGGATTTGACCAGTAACTCCTCATGGAAATTTACTGTACCCGTCCCGGCTGCCCTCGTCCCCTGAATTTTTTTGCCGATCTTGATGACAACAACCTTGTCAAAACGGTGCAGCAGAAGTATTGCACCGCCTGTGGAATGCAGCTGATTTTAGATGGTCGGTATCTATCGGCAAAGCTGTTAGGACGAGGGGGATTTGGTGCAGCGTTTTTGGCACGCGATCGCCGCACGCCTGGAATGCGCCGATGCGTCGTCAAACAGTTTCAGCCAGTGGGAGATTTAACGCCGGATCAGCTACAAATTGCCCAAAATCTATTTGCACGGGAAGGAGAAGTTTTAGAAGAACTCGGCAGCCATCCTCAAATTCCCGACTTGTTTGCTTTCTTTGATATCACAGTTCCCAGCATTCAACCGGGAAAACAGGACAAGTTTTTCTATCTGGTGCAGGAATTCATCGATGGGCATAATTTGGAAGAGGAACTGGCGCAGAAGGGGAAGTTCTCCCCAGACGAGGTGTTATTCGTGCTGCAAGAAATCCTCCCGGTGCTAAAGTTTGTTCATGATAGCGGCTCCATCCACCGAGATATCAAGCTTTCCAACATTATGCGCCATCGCAACGGTCGGCTTTATCTCTTAGATTTTGGTGCTGTTAAGCAGGTGACGAAGGCAACGCCTGGTGGATCGTCAACCGGAATTTATTCAATGGGATTTGCACCGCCAGAGCAAATGGCTGGGGGTCAAGTGTATCCTTCAACCGATTTGTATGCCTTGGCGGTGACTTGCATTATCCTACTCACGGGCAAGCAGCCAACCGAGTTATTTGATGTCTATACAAACCAGTGGAATTGGAGACCTCATGCGGGTGCGATCGCTACCGCAGCGGTAGCCAGTGAGTGGAATCGCTTCGCCGATATTTTAGACCAGATGCTCTTGAGTGCGCCGAATCAACGGTTTCAGTCTGCGGATGAAGTGCTGCACGCCCTGACTTC
>NZ_JACJOQ010000237.1:0-3842 GCF_014695635.1 Coleofasciculus sp. FACHB-712
AAGGAAATTACATTCCCTTTACAGCGCTCTTTTAAAGACGCTAATTGCAACTCGGCACCCGCAACCGATAAAGCTGTACTACCCCCCAGAGAATACCCGATTACCATGACGCGATCGGGTGCCAGTTTCCCCTGAAGTTCCCCGGCTTGATTCAGCTTTTCTAGTTCGTCGATAACAAAACTGATATCCTTGGGACGATTCAAAAACTCCTGAGCATCCAATAAGGGAGCTTTGCCTCTAACTACCTGCTTCACATGACTTTCGTTACTCCCAGGATGTTCTAAGGCTGCCACTACATAGCCATAGGATGTCAAATGCTCTGCCAGGTAGCGCATATCGGTGCGAACCGAACCTAAGCCATGCGATAGAACAATTATCGGTTTAGCCGGAGAAGCCGCTTCCGACCAGTAAACATCAAGGGGAATTTCCCGGCGGCGCTGGGTATCATTGAGTTTCAAGTTCAGCACCTGCACGGATGCCGTTCCCGGTAGCGTGGGATCGAAAGGTAAATTAAGTTGGGGGCGCTTGACAGTCAGTTGGGGGGCAATCTCTGCCATAAACCACTGAGTTTGCCAAAAAGCGCTGTTAAAATTTTCGACAACTTTAAACGCCCGACTTAAGTCTATATCAAGCGTTTGACGGGGATAAGCTTCGATAAAGCTGAGTAAAGACAGTCCTTCTGGTGCCCTAGCCCCTAATACGAGTCCCGATCGCACATCTAGCACTCCGACATTATCCTGACGCGATGTTGTACTAGCCAAAGAAGATGCGATCGCGCTACCAATTTGAGTATCGAGTAACCGACTCACTTGCACAACATCAATATCAAATTTTGCCCTCAGCGCTGACAGAATTTGGCTTCGTTGTTGCGAAGACAGGTTTCTTGCAAAACTTCTCAAAGACGATGGGGTGGTTCCCGTTTCCGCAAGCTGGCGGAGATCCGCGATATTGATGGATTCAGTAGAGGAGCCTTTCCGAACCACGATGGTTTGAGCGGCTTGTACAGAAGGAGTTGCGCTGCTGATGTAGGCGCAACCACTGAGGACGCTGATAACTGACAACAGCCATCTCAAGCGCGATCGCATGAATATTTCTCCTTTCTTGTGCTTTTTCGCTATCTGCTTGCAATTATTGTAGGGGCGCACGGCTGTACGCCCCTATAGATGTATACCGTGCAATTTATTCTTCACAGGCACGAAGCGTCTGACGTTAGGTTGTGGCCTTTGTCTGTACAGCCGCGACTTTCAACCATAGAGCAAGTGCAGCAAGCAGCTCACAAGCAGCAGAATAATTGAGAACCATTTGGTCTTGCGAGTGAATTTGTTGAAGACAGCAAGCACCCAAAGAAGCAGGATTAAGGGGCGATCGCTTGTGACTGAATTTTATTGAGAGCGATCGCGTCTGGCTGTATGTTCTTTCTGTCCCCAGCTAAGCTTTTAGAGACTCTGCTATTAGTAACCTAAGCAAATGCCTCAGATTCAACACATGGTTCTGCTCAAATTTAAACCAGAAATAACGCAGGAAAAGATTGCAGATTTGTTAAACCAACTGGGTGAACTTCAGCAATTAATTCCAGGTATTACCTACTATGCTGGGGGAGCCTATTCTAGTCACGAGGGGCTGAACCAGGGCTATAACCACGGATTTTTGATGACATTTGAGAGCATAGCTGCCCGTGATGTCTATCTGCCACATCCCGAACACGAACGAGTTAAGTCTGCGATGTTAGAATGCTTAGACGATTTCATCATCTTTGATTTTGAAGCTTAATAGTCTTTGGAGAGATTGAGGAAGATGAAGGAGCGATCGCTATCTTTTCCTCATGCCTCTGCTTTACTTTCCATGTTTTATTTTCCAAACATTTTGAAGGCGCACAATGAGAATTGTGCGCCTCTAAACCTTTGTCGCGATCGCGCGAGTTACTGCTTTTCTTTTTCGTTGGATTTCGGCTTGTATGTCGAAGCGACGTGCAATTCCTTCAACTGCTTCCCATCGACACCAGAGGGCGCATCGGTTAATAAACAACGAGCCTGCTGCGTCTTCGGGAAAGCGATCACATCCCGAATCGATTCTTCCCCTGCTAAGAGCATCACCAAGCGGTCTAAACCGTAGGCAATTCCCCCGTGTGGCGGCGTGCCGTATTCAAATGCCTCTAGGAGAAATCCAAACTTGGCATACGCTTCCTCTTTCCCTAAGCCAATGGCTTCAAACACCTGCTCTTGAACCTCGCGCTGGTAAATCCGCCGACTTCCACCGCCAACTTCCACGCCGTTGAGAATCAGGTCATAAGCTTGCGCCCGTGCCGTCTTCAGGTCGTGCAAATCATCAGGATGGGGAGCCGTAAACGGATGATGCAGCGCTTCTAGGCGCTTCTCATCCGCATTCCACTCAAACATGGGGAAGTCTGTCACCCAAAGCAGGTTGTTTTTGTCAGGATCGATGAGTCCCAATTCGCGACCAATCACCTGGCGCAATCTGTCGAGGGTTTTATTAACCTTATTCGTATCGCCCGCACCAAATAGCAAAAGATGACCGGGTTTTGCACCTGTGCGACTTAGCAATTCTTGTTTTTGCGCTTCGGTGAGGTTGTCTTTAATCGCGCCAATGGTGTCGAGTTCGCCGTCATCTCGCACGCGAATATAGGCAAGACCCTTAGCACCGGCTTCGCTAGCTTCTTTAAATAGGTCACCGCCTGGTTTAATCCGCACGTTGGAGAAGGCGTCGTTTCCGCCAGGAACGGGCAATACTTTGACGATACCGCCAGAGGCGACAGCGCCGGAAAATACCTTAAACCCAGAATCTTTCAGCAAATCGGAAACGTTGACAAGTTCTAAGCCAAAGCGGGTGTCTGGTTTATCGCACCCGTAGCGATCCATCGCGTCTGCATAAGTCAGGCGCGGGAAGGGGCGGGGTAAGTCGATGCCTTTGACCGTTTTGAAGATATGGCAAACTAAACTTTCGTTGAGCTGGAGAATCTCTTCTTGAGACATGAAGCTCATCTCCATATCTAACTGAGTAAATTCTGGCTGTCTGTCTGCGCGTAAATCTTCATCTCGGAAGCAACGAGCAATCTGGTAATAACGGTCATAGCCGGATACCATCAGCATTTGCTTAAATAGCTGCGGCGACTGAGGAAGCGCATACCACTCGCTGGGATTGACGCGGCTGGGTACGAGGTAATCCCGTGCGCCTTCGGGAGTCGATTTGGTGAGAATCGGCGTTTCTATTTCGATGAAGTTTTCGATGTCTTCCAGGTAGCGACGGATGGCTTTGACGACTTGGTGACGCAACTGGAGGTTGCGAGTCATGCGATCGCGTCTTAAGTCTAGATAGCGATACTTCAATCGCAAGTCTTCGCGCAGGGATTCTGTGTCTCCCGCCCCTACTTGGAAGGGCAGCTGCTTGTATACCTGATTGAGCAGTTCAATTTTGTCTGCGTAAATTTCAATTTCGCCAGTCGGGAGGCGAGGATTGAGCGAGTCTTCGGGACGTTTGCTGACTCGACCCGTAACTCTGAGGACGTATTCGTTGCGCTGATTTGCCGCCTCTGCGTAAGAGTCAGGCGTCCGCACTGGGTCGCTGATAATTTGAACGATGCCGGTGCGATCGCGCAAATCTAAAAATATCACCCCCCCGTGGTCGCGGCGACGGTCTACCCATCCACACAAGGTGACAGTTTGTCCAATATGTTCGCTTCTAGGTTCGCCGCAGTAATGGGTTCGCATGGTTGCCGATCGAATGCTTGCTGAAAGATTGGGATTTAAAGGTAACAAAATGTGAAAGCTTTGCCCATTATCCTGCATTCTTTGTAATTCTGTTCAAACTGCTAGGGGCTGAACCTA
>NZ_JACJOQ010000238.1:0-10075 GCF_014695635.1 Coleofasciculus sp. FACHB-712
GTAAGGAGCAGAGTTGACACTTAACATAGGACAAGCCGATAGTATTCATCGGTAGAAGCCTGTAATCATGTCTAAAGACACCCTCGTTACCGCCGTTGCTAGTTTTCTATGAAGAACTCCCCAAATTCGGGTAATGAAACAGCAGCTACCCGTTCCAATCGGCGTCTATGGGTACTCTTAAGCCGCACCGGCCTTGGCCTGGGAATTATCCTGTTGCTTGGCACAATTGGCGGGGTCTGGTGGGCGTGGATTTTTGTCCATCAGCGGTTAGCACCAATTGTTGAAGAAAATCTCAGTCAAACGCTGAAACGACCCGTGCAGCTGGGGAAAGTCGAAGGCTTTTCCATCAACAATCTGCGCTTTGGTGCCTCCTCGATACCAGTTACGCCCACTGACCCCGACCGCGCTTCGGTAGAGGGTGTAGACGTGGTTTTTGATCCACTAGCGCTTCTCTTTAGGCGGACTTTGGAGCTAGATATTACCCTGGTCAACCCTGATATTTACGTTGAACAAGACAAAGAGGGGCGCTGGGTTTCTACGGAACTGAAGTCAGAAGAACCGAGCGGGCCGATTAAGACGGATATCCAAAGCGTTCGGGTTCAAAATGCAGACGTTGTGCTGGTACCAACGCCCAAAATTGTAGAGAGGAAAAAAGGCAGCCAGGAAGCAAGAGGAAATGTAGATGCAACGCTGCCCTCTCAAAATCTCCCGCGCAGTAACACTCAAGACACCCTCTCCAGACGACTGGAATCTCTGCTTCCTAGAGCAGAGAGGAGGGGGGTACCAGTCGCTTTTCGTCAGGTAGGCGGTACGGCTCGCTTTTTCGATAACAACCAGCGGATTCGCTTTGATGTCAGCGCTCAATCTCAGGTCGAATTAGGGGCACCGACAAAAAGTGTCCCTCAAAAACAGCAGGCCAATCCAACACCTGCGCCCATCCAAAGCAGCCTCAAACTTTCTGGTGAATACCGCGCCCCAACCGGACAAACCAACCTGCAAGTTCAAGGGCAGAACCTGAGTGCAGTCGATGTCGATCGTTTAGCGAAGCTGCCAATAGACTTGTATGCAGGGCTGTTGGATGGCAACTTGGAAGTCCGATTCCAAAATGAAGAGCGAGCCACATTTCTGGGAACAGCTATCCTCAAAAATGTGAAAGCGCAGGTTGCAGAGGTGCCGCAACCGTTTAACAATGCCAACGGACTCGTGCGATTCAACGGATATGCGATCGCGCTGGAGAATGTCAGCGCTCTTTACGGTCAGGTTCCCGCAGTTGCCAATGGGGTTATTGATACCCAAGAAGAAAAGGGTGGGTACAACATTGCCGCCCAAGTGAAATCGGTCGCGATCGCGACTGCCCTCAATACTCTCAAAGTAGAGTCACCCTTCCCCGTAACTGGACAAGTCCGCGTTGACGTGCAGCTCAAAGGAGCGCTGGAAAAACCGATCCTCTCAGGAACCGTCGCCACCCTCCAGCCCACCGAAAAAGTGCCCCTAATCGTAGATAAGGTAAACTTTCGCGGCATCAGCGGTCAATTTCAGATGATCGATACCCTCCTCACCATTACCAACATCCGTGCCTTGCCTAGCGTTGGCGGCAGACTGGCTGGTAATGGTCGCATTCAGATGGGCGACAAAGGAGGATTGGTATTCGATGTCATCGGTCAAGACATTCCAGGGGATGCCGTTGCCCAGATTTACAACGCCAAGCCGAGCAATATCCAAATCGGCACCGTAGCCGCCAAAGCACAGCTTTTTGGCACCACCGGCAACCTCCAGACCGTCGTGCAAGTTCAGGCACCCCAAGCCACCTACCCAGGCAGTGGAGAAGTCATCGTTACTCAGGACAAAACCTACTTTCGCAACACGACTCTGAGGGTCGGGGCAGGCACCGTCAACCTCAAAGGTCAGGTGGCAGAGGGTCGCTGGGAAGTGGCAGGCGTTGCCGATGATGTTCAACTAGCACGTTTGGCAGAACTCCCGCCACAGTTGCAGTCAGCCCAGGCAGATGGGGCGTTTAATCTAGCGGGAAGTGTCAATTCTTTCCAAGCGGAAACGATTCGCGGCACCGCACAAGCGAATGTCCGGGTTGCTGGTGGCACCGTCAAGGCATCAAAAATTGCGCTGAATGCAGGGCGCTGGCAAGCTTCTGGGCAGGCTTCTGCTGTCCAGTTGAGGCAGCTAGCCCCGCAACTGCCACCGCAATTCCAAAATCAAACCGCAAATGGTTCTTTTAACTTATCTGGAAGTCTAGCTGCCTTTAAACCCGAAACCATTAGCGGCACCGCATCGGTTCAACTGAATATTGGCGGGGGCAGCGTCAATGCCTCAAACGTTCGGCTGAACAACGGTCGTTGGCAAGCTTCTGGACAAGCGTCTGCCATTCAATTAGCAACGGTTTTGCCCCAATTACCCGTCCAAGGGCGACTCAATAATGGTTCCTTCAACCTGTCAGGAAGTTTGGCGGCTTTCACCCCGGAAACGATTAGCGGGACTGCCCAAGGAAATCTTCAGGTTGGCGGTGGTCGCGTCAGTGCCACCAACGTGGAGTTTGGCAACGGTCGCTGGCAAGCTTCTGGGCAAGCTTCTGGCGTCCAGTTGGCAACGGTGTTGCCCCAAATTCCGCCGCAATTCCGAGGTCAGCTGAATAATGCTTCCTTTAACGTCTCCGGTAGTCTGGAAAATGTCAGCGCCGAAACGATTACCGGAGAAGCTTCTGGACGTCTGAATCTTGGCGGGGGCACCGTTACCGCCTCGAATATCCAATTTAACAACGGTCGCTGGCAAGCTCGCGGACAAGCCTCTGGGGTACAACTAGCAAGGGTGTTTCCCGAACTGCCGCCGCAATTCCAAGGTCGGTTGAATAATAGTTCTTTTAATGTATCGGGGAGTCTGGGGGCGTTTAGCCCGCAAACCGTTACCGGAACTGCTTCTGGAAGCCTGAATGTGGGTGGGGGAACCGTCAGTGCCGCCAATGTAGAGTTTGGCAACGGTCGCTGGCAAGCTCGCGGACAAGCGTCTGAGGTTCAGTTAGCAACGCTATTTCCCGAACTGCCACCGCAATTCCAAGGTCAGCTGAATAATGGTTCTTTTAATGTATCGGGAAGTCTGGCGGCTTTTACGCCAGAAACTCTTAGCGGCACGGCTTCTGGAAGCCTGAATTTGGCTGGAGGCAGCGTCAGTGCCGCCAACGTACAGTTTGGCAACGGTCGCTGGCAAGCGTCTGGTGAGGCGTCCAATATCGAACTTGCTAGGGTGTTTCCCCAATCGCCCCAATTCCAAGGGCAACTGAATAATGGTTCTTTTAACCTATCCGGAAGCTTAGCCGCTTTCAGCCCCGAAACGATTACTGGCACGGCTTCTGGAAATCTGAACTTGGGTGAGGGAAGCGTCAGTGCAGCCAACGTACAGTTCGGCAACGGTCGCTGGCAAGCTTCTGGCGAGGCGAATGGGGTTCAGTTGGCAAAAGTATTTCCCCAGCTGCCCCCGCAATTTCAAGGTCGGCTGAATAATAGTTCCTTCAACCTATCCGGCAGTTTGGCTGCCTTCACCCCGGCAACCCTGAACGGGACGATTTCTGGAAGTTTGAATGTGGGGGATGGCACCCTCACCGCCTCAAATGTCCAACTCCAAGACGGGCGCTTTGCGGGTTTAATTTCTGCTAACAATGTTGATCTAGAACAGCTTGCCGCAGCATTACCCGATTCCGTGCCGGTTCCGGCGCTGCGAGGACGGGTGAGTGGCAACGTTGATGCTTCTGGGTCGCTGAGTGCTGTCAATCCGGCGGCTATCCGAGCAACCGGACAGTTGCGCGTCGAGGATTTTGCCGCCAATGACTTAGTGTTCGACCCCGTTCTCACCGGGCAAATCAATTTAGTCCCCGGACAGCCGAGTAGCGTTGAGCTGGCAGGCAATCAACAAGACCGGATTTCGCTGGTGTTGTCGCCTAGCTATCAACCCGTCTCTTTTTTAGTGAAGCGTGACGAGGTAGTGGCACAAGGCAACCGAGACGGCGATTTATTGGTGGTGGATGTACAAAACGTTCCGCTGAAATTGTTGAAAGATTTAGCTCCCCGGAATGCCTTAGCAAGTTTACCGCCAGCGATCGCATCCCAACCCATCGAAGGTAAACTTTCTGGAGATTTTATCCTGAATCTCGCCAATTTTAATGTTGCCGGGAATGATGTAGCGATCGCTCAACCCGTGCTTGGTACCATTAAAGGCGATTTGCTGACCATCGGCAGTTTCCGCTATGCCGATGGTACCGCCACCTTGGATGGGGGAGAGTTCCGCCAAGGCGAAAGTCTATACGCCCTCGCCGGTAGCGTCACTCAAACCTCCAGCGGCCCAGAACTGCAAGGTTCGCTGAAAGTGGCTCAAGGAAAAATCCAAAACGTCCTCCCCCTCCTGCAAATCTTTGATTTACAAGACCTCGCCAGAGGCGGACAACCTCCTACCTATGCCAGCGCCGCTGAGGTTAAACCCCAACCCGTTGGTCTACCCAATGCGACCCTGGAAGCTCAACTGCGCCGCTTGTCGGAAATAGAAGCCATCCTTGCCGCCCAGAAAGAGGAACGGGAAGCTTCGCCCATTCCCGAACTCAAAGACCTCACCGGCAATTTCTCCGGCGGAATCAAAGTAGCAGCTTCCCCTAGACAAGGCATTAACCTCGACTTTGACTTTGGCGGCAATAACTGGAAGTGGGGCAGAGACGACCAACCCAATCGTCTCTACACTGCTGATAATGTGATTGTCAAAGGCAGCTTCCAAAACGGCGTCCTCACCCTTCTGCCCTTACGAATTGAATCTGAAGAAACGCTGCTTGCCTTCACTGGCACTCTTGGCGGAACCGAACAAAGCGGTCAGCTGCGCCTAAGAAATGTCCCAGTCGCTCCGTTCCAAGAGTTTGCCAATTTGCCAGTCGATATCACTGGTAATCTCAATGGAACCGCAACCCTAGCAGGCAGCATCAACAATCCCCAAGCCATCGGCGAACTGGCTCTCACCGATGCCACCCTGAACCAAACCGCCGTCCAAGCGGCGCGGGGCAGTTTCCGATACACCAATGCGCGTCTGACCTTCAGCAGCACCATCGCCACTGCCGAAGCTGGGGAGCAGGCAAACCCAGAAGCCGGGGAGACTCCGCCCGATACTCAACCTGCAACAACTCCTCGTACCCCATCTCCAATCGCCAGTATCCCCTCGACGACTCAAATCACTGGCAGCATTCCCTTTTATCAGTTGCCCTTTGCCTCCGTTGCACCCGATAACAACCAACTCAGCCTGGATTTAAACGTTCAAAATGAGGGACTTTCCCTGTTAAACCTGCTTTCGCGTTCTGCTGTCACTTGGGTGGATGGTACCGGACAAGTGCAACTCAACGTTCAGGGTACGGTGAATCCAAATACGGGCAAATTAAACCAGCTTGTCGCTAACGGGATTGCGACTGTTGACGATGCCACTATCAAGGCGCAAGCTTTGCCCGAACCGCTCACCGATGTCAACGGTAGGGTCTTATTTAACTTTGACCGCATCCAAGTAGAAAACTTCCGGGGTGACTTTAGTGGTGGTGAAGTGGTCGCCTCCGGAGCCATCCCCATCTCAGGCACGGGGCAAGAGTCGGGGGATAAACTCACGGTTAGCCTTGAAAAACTCGCTGTAAATTTGAAAGGGTTATACTCAGGCGGCGTCAACGGCAACGTGGAGATTACTGGCTCGGCTCTCAATCCGCAAATTGGTGGTGAAGTGCGACTTGCCGATGGTCGGGTGCTGATAGGAGAGACGGCAGGGGATGGCACAAACGGAACGGCTTCACCCGGTGGTGGTACCGCTACCCCATCATCCCCAACCTCTGACGAGCAACCCTTCACTCCCACATTTAATAACCTGCAACTGGCTTTAGACAAAGGCGTCGAAATCTCCCGCCCACCACTGCTGAGTTTCCAGGCGACTGGTGGCTTTACTCTCAATGGCACTTTGGATGAACCTCAGCCAAAGGGGACGATTCGGCTAACCAGGGGTCAGGTGAATCTATTTACGACTCAGTTCCGCTTGGCACGCGGCTACGAACACACGGCTGAGTTTACCCCCAGTGAGGGACTTGACCCGGTTCTAGATATTCGGCTGGTCGCGTCTGTTTCCGAAGTAACCCGCAGCCGGATTGCTGACACAACCGCCACGGGTATTGTGAGTAGTGAAATTAGCGATGTTCCCGCTACCAATTTGGGGGCATTGCGAACGGTTCGCATTCAAGCCAGAGCCACAGGTTCGGCAAGTCAATTGGCAGATAATCTGGAGCTGACCAGTAATCCGCCTCGCAGCGAGAGCGAAATTGTCGCTCTTTTGGGTGGTGGCTTTGTGGAAACGCTGGGTCGAGGAGATACCACGCTAGGACTCGCAAACTTGGCAGGTTCGGCACTGTTGACACCTTTCCAAAATGTGGTGGGAGATGCGTTGGGATTGAGCGAGTTTCGCTTGTTCCCCACAGTAGTGAGGGATGAAAAGTCCCGCACTTCAACGTTGGGCTTGGCGGCAGAAGTTGGGGTTTCCGTCACTCCTAAGCTTTCTGCCTCTGTATCGAAGATTTTGACGGCTGATGAGCCTCCTGAGTTTGGTGTCACTTATCGAGTCAATAATGAGATTCTGCTGCGAGGTGGCACCGATTTGTCTGGGGAAACCAGGGGAGTGGTGGAGTATGAAAAGCGCTTCTGAAAAAAAGGACTGAGGACTGAGGACTGAGGGCTGAGGGGTAGAGATGTCAGGGGTGAGCAGTCAGGGGTGAGAAGTGACTATCGAGAGAATTGCCAACGACCTCGGTGTACTGCGTTGAGTGTGGCAATATATTCCTCCAAGTTAAAAGAAGACTCCGTTTCTTTTTGAGGGAGGGTTTCTTCAATGACAAGCGGCAAACCCAACATCGCCGCAGACGTATTCACTAGACAGTTGCCCAAATTCGTGGCATCGTAGCCACCTTCTAACAACAGCAGGTAATGCCCACCCACAGAAGCGATCGCTTCTGCGACTAAACGGGTTAGGTTGTAGTAAAGTTGGGCACTCAGGCACAAGCCTGCACCAGGATCGTACAGGTAAAGATGATTGATATCATCCAAATGTCCATCAAACCCCGCCGATACAATCACGATGTCGGGTTTAGCCTGGGCAATCAGGGCAGGTACAACGGTCTGGAACAACGCCCAATACTCATCATCTGCTAGCTTCGCGGGTAGCGGCAGGTTGATAATGTTACCTTGTGCGCCAATATCCGCCAGATTGCCGGTTTGCGGGTAAAGCTCTGCGCCGAATTGGTGGAGCGAGCAAAAAATGATGCGCGGGTCGTCCTGTACGATGTTTTGGGTACCATCTCCGTGATGCAAGTCCCAATCCAGAATTAAAACACGCTCTACACTTTCTTTTTTTAAGCAATACTTGGCTGCGATCGCTGCATTATTAAATAAGCAGAAACCACCCGCTTTTTCGCGTCCGGCGTGGTGTCCAGGCGGACGGTTTAAGCACAAAGCGCTTTGAATCTGCCCGGACAAAATGCCCTTAAGGGCGCTAATTCCTGCCCCAGCGGAAATCAAGGCGGTTTTGTAAGAGCCGGGGCTTACATAGGTAGACTCAGCCAAATACCCGCCAGCCGCACTGATTGCCCGGACTTGAGCAATGTATTCCGATGTGTGTACCGCCTGTAAATCCTCTTCCGTTGCCGATTCTGGCTCAAGAAGAGTCATCTGCTGGCTTAACCCAAAATCTCTTAGCGCTGCCATTGCTGCTGTCAGGCGACTGCTGGATTCCGGGTGGGGAACCGGACTAACGACTGGGTAAGGAAACTGAATTTGGTCTAACGTGTAAACTGGGTCAAGCAAATCTTGCCCTGCTACCCGGTGATATAAATTATTTCCTTCGACCCTAATTTGACCAGGATCGTGTATAGCAAAATCAGGCGTATAAATTAGGGCAATTGGCAACATCTTGGTCATTAGTTATTCGTTCTTAGTTATGAGTCCTCAGGTAACAACTAATGACTTTTTATCCATTACCCATTGTCCGAAAATGGCATTTATGGATTTTTTGCAGGACTTGTATCGCTGCTCATTGGCTTGCGCTTCATCAACCTGGGACTCATACCAATCGCTGTGCCAGCAGGAACTGGGTATATCTTAGTTGGTTTAGGAGGAATTTTTGCTGTACCAACTCTCTATTTCAAAGAAAACCGGCTCTTACGAACTGTTGGAGCCATTGTGTTAATTGTGGCAGCCCTCATTTTTGCGTTTATTTTGCGTTTATTGGATTGAGTTCCTACTGGGCACATCTTGCTAACTTCTCGACGTGGCAACCCATGCCAAAGTAATTGCCGTAAAACGACTCCAGTAAACTTACAAGGAGTAATCCGATGATTACATATCGCACCGTTTCGATCGATGGTTTAGATATCTTTTATCGAGAAGCTGGTTCTCGCGATAATCCAACGATTCTGCTGTTGCACGGCTTCCCAACCTCATCTCATATGTTCCGCAATCTGATGCCCGCGCTTAGCGATCGCTTCCATCTCGTTGCTCCCGATTATCCGGGTTTTAGTAACAGTTCGATGCCAACTGTGGATGAGTTTGATTACACATTCGATCATCTGGCACAGATCGTCGAGAAATTTATCGCTGCGATCGCTTTCAAGAAATATAGCCTTTACTTAATGGATTATGGTGTTCCGATTGGTTATCGGATTGCGGCTAAAGCTCCAGAGCGCGACACCGGGCACTTTGCGCTGGAAGAAGATGGGGATGCGATCGCAAACTACATCCGTCAATTTCTCGCGTCACGGCTTCAACCCATCCCTGCCTAATGAAAACAAAGAAACACTACTTTGATTTTTGTTGATTCTCTTAGGCTATGAAGTAAGCAATGAAAACGATTGAACGAGAAAGATACTCAACGTCAACAAAGTTTTAGAGGGTTTACAGATGAAGATTTTTGTTGCCGGAGCAACAGGAGCAATCGGTCGTCCGCTACTCAACCAATTACTTGCCAGAGGTCACGATGTTATAGCTCTAACCCGCTCCCCGGAAAGGGCACAGTCATTAGTGGCAGAGGGAATAGAGCCTGCGGTCGCGGATGTATTCGACGCTGATTCAGTTAAAGCGGCGCTCGCCCGCGCTCAACCGGAAGTGGTGATTGAACAACTCACCGCCCTACCCAGGACTTACAGTCGTGAATCCATGAGTGCAGCAGCGCCTCTGAATACGCGCATTCGGTTAGAAGGGGGTGCCAACGTGCTGGCGGCTGCACAGGCAGCAGGGGTGCGCCGCTACCTGAGACAGTCGGTCGCCTTCTGGGGAATTCCCGGTACTGGATTGGCAGATGAGGAAACACCGTTATCGCTTGATGCCTCCCCCGCCGTTGCCGCCGATGCTCGCCTCGTAACTGAGATTGAACACCGTTTATTGGAAACATCCAATCTCGAAGGAATTGCTTTACGCTATGGTTTCTTCTACGGACCCGGCACCTGGTTCAACCCCGATGGCGATGTAGCACAACAGGTACGACAGCAACAGTTCCCCATTGTGGGAAATGGCGAAGGTGTTTGGTCGTGGTTACACATTGAGGATGCAGCGATTGCCACAGTTGCAGCCGCAGAGCAGGGCAATCCTGGTGTTTATCTGATTGCGAACGATCGCCCTTTAGCGGTGCGCGAATGGCTCCCTGCGTTTGCTCGATCGCTGAATGCTCCACCACCGCCACAGGTATCAGTTGAGGATGCTCTGAAAAGGGATGGTGGTGCGGACATTGTTTACTACCAGACTCAGATGCGAGGCGTATCGAATGCCAAGGCAAAACGCGAACTGGATTTTCAGCCGCGATCGTTGGAGTGGATCGTTGACAGCGCCGTGGCTGATGCCAGTTAACGTTCTAGCATCCAGATGGCTATCGTAATCAGGAAGAATGAAGGCATCATGACAACTCAAAATGTAACCATTCCAGCCTTTTCAGGCGGCAGTTTTAACGCCTATCTATCAGCACCCGATACTCAGCCTCGTGCAGGGATTGTGCTGATTCAAGAAATTCTTGGGGTCAATCCGAATAT
>NZ_JACJOQ010000239.1:0-4089 GCF_014695635.1 Coleofasciculus sp. FACHB-712
CTTCGCTAACACAGGTTCAAGAATGATTTTTCCTTAGTCCGCGAAGGCGGACTTCGTTTGTATAGCCGCGATTTCCAATCGCCAGGGCTTAAGTAGACTTAAAAGCAACCGAATCGCAGAATGAGCGATCGCTTCTTAAGCAACCCCGTACTTCTTAAACCAAGCTTGTAAGCGTTTCCAGCCGTCTTCTGCTTCCTCTTTTCGGTAGCTGGGGCGGTAGTCGGCAAAAAAACCGTGGGGCGTGTCCGGATAAAGGATAATTTCCGAAGCATTGTCTGCTGCTTTTAGTGCCTCCTGCATCTTCTCGACAGTTTCGTTCGGAATGCCGGTATCGCTGCCGCCATAGAGTCCCAGCACGGGCGCTTTCAGCTGATCAACTAGGTCGAGAGGATATTTGGGAATGAGGGGCAAAGACTCGCCTACTAGGCGTCCGTACCAGGCAACGCCAGCATTCAGCGCGGGATTATGTGCCGCATACAGCCAAACGATTCGCCCACCCCAGCAAAAGCCTGTAATTCCCAGTTTATCGGTGTTTCCCTTACTAGACTTGGCTGCCCAAGCAACCGTTGCATCCAAATCTGACATGACTTGGGCATCGGGGACTTTAGAGACAACTTTGGTGATAATTTCTTGAATATCGCTCATCCGGGAAACATCGCCTTGACGCGCATAGAGTTCCGGCGCGATCGCTAAATAACCTAGTTTTGCAAAGCGGCGACAGATATCTTGCAAATGTTCGTGGACGCCGAAGATTTCCTGCACCACTAGCACGACGGGGAAATTCTTACCTCTTGCAGGCATTGCCCGATAAGCGGGGATGGCTCCATCTTCTACGGGAATCTTCACTTCACCCGCCACTAAGCCTTTCTTATCGGTAGTGATGACTTGGGCAGAAATAGGGCGAACTGCTAGGGCAAACCCTGCCGCCAGCGTAGAGGCCATGATAAATTCGCGGCGCGTGAATTTCATCAGCAGTTTTCTCCAAGAAACTTCTTCAAGTCTAGATTGTGCATCAGTTGGGCGGGGATAACCGCCGATGTTCTCGGCAGAAGCCTTCAGCGCGATCGCCCCAGTGACCAGCTATGCGATGCAGCCAACCAACTTAGGACTTACGCAAGAACTCTCTGGAACTTTTATGCCTTCGTGTCCTTTGCGTCCTTCGCGGTTCGCTTTCCATAACTTTGCGGAAGTCCTGTAACTGTTAGAAACTGGATCGATGGTCGGTAAAATAGCTCTAATTATTTAAGCTTAACGATCGCGAACCAAGTTATTAACTGTTCGGGGGCAGGGAAAGATTATTCACCTTTAGCCATTCCCTAATTGGTGGTTCCGAACTAACTTGTATAAGTGTTGTTACATTAGGGTCTTCAATCGCTTTTTCTAGGTCGCGCATAATCTCCTCCCGAACCTCAGTCGGCGACAGTTTACGGTTATCAACAAAATTTGGCTCTGTTTCAATCTTACAAATTGCTCGATTAAACTCATAAAATCCAAATCCCTTCTTATTTAACCTATCTCGAATTTCAATTGCTTTACTCAATGCCTTTCCCGCTCGTTCCCATTCCGGCGGAGTCTTATCTTTAAGTGCATAGCCAAGATGACCGTGATGGCGATGAAACTCCTCTTTGGGGTCGCTTTCTATCAAAGCTTCAAATACCGGGATAGTCCTTGCCATCAATTGTTTGTTACTTTTCCAAGTGGCTTGGCGCAATTTTTTAGCTTTATAAAAAGCTTCAACTCTCATAGCAGGAGAAGCCTCTTTAATCGCTTTTTTAAGTTGTTCAATTTCTTCTGGATTCTCAGGAATTGAATCGTCAAAAAAGCGTTCCAGCAAGGCTGATGCTTCATTATCTCGTTCCGTTTGACTTTTAACTTCCTGAATTTCGCTTTTGGTTTCATTTACCTGAGCTTTAAGGTTTTCAACGTCATCTCTGAGATATTTGTCTACAACCCTATTAATTAAGGCTCCTCCACCATAGCCACCAATAATTCCTATAGCTAACACCTGATCAGACGTGAGGCTTTGGAGGTTTTGTATGTTTCCAGGCAAAAGCATAAAGATTACAAAAGCGCCAGCAATACCAGCAATGCAATCTGCTATTAAGCCTAGATTGATAATGTGTTCGCTTTCCCTATATGGGAGCATCAATTTTTGATTTCGCATGGAAGACGATAAACCACCAAATGCTCCAGCTAAAGTTAGAAGCAATAAAAAGTGAGAAGAAGATTTGAATGCGTCTACTATGATGTAACCAACAAAGGAAAAAACAATTATACCTAGTAGAAAGTAAGCAAAAAAATGACCCTGTTTTGAATTTTTCATATTTAGTGCTTTTCTAGATGTAATTTTATTGTTTGCTTCAAAGTAAAATTGCATTACTACTCTATTCAAGATTTGAATCTCTCATCAGGAACTTCATAAAACGTAATGCCGCAATATTTTGGAAAACTGCCCACGACAGGGACATCTTGGTCAACAATTGGAACACTAAAAACCATAGAACGCCACGATCGAGGAATCTACGGTGATTGTGAGAATTCGCGCCTTGCCATTAGCATTCTGGCACCGAACTTAGTCCGAGTACGGTGGGCACCCAGTGGCGAATTGATGTCGCGTCGTTCGTGGGCAGTTACCTTAGACGATCCAGAATGGGCAATCGTCCCCTTCCAACTTCGGGAAACTGACGCAGCAGTAGAAATCGAAACCGAGCAGATGCGGGTGTACATCCACCGCCAAGGGTGTCGGATCGAGTGTTTTGATAAAACTGGGCGACCTTTCGCGCAAGACACCGGAATGGGAATGGCTGCACGCATGGGCGCGATCGCTGCCTGGAAACGCATCGAAGCTGATGAACATTTCTACGGTTTTGGCGAACGCACCAAGCTACTCGACAAACTCAGCGAAGTCCAAACAAACTGGACAGTTGACGCCCTCGATTACAGTTCATTTACCGATGAAATGTACCAGGCGATTCCATTTTTTATAGCGCTGCGTCCAGAACTCGCCTACGGTATCTTCTTTAACACTACTTTTTGGAGCCAGTTCGACATTGGTGCGGAACAACCGGGCGTCTATCGGATGGAAACGCGGGGCGATGAACTGGATTATTACATCATTTACGGTCCCGAACCGGCGCAAATTCTTAGCACCTACACCCAGCTAACAGGTCGGATGCAACTTCCGCCGAAATGGTCGCTTGGTTATCACCAATGCCGTTGGAGTTACGAATCTGAGGACGTGGTGCGAGAACTTGCCCAGGAATTCCGCAACCGTCGCATCCCTTGCGATGTGATTCATCTCGATATCGACTACATGAAGGGCTACCGGGTGTTTACCTGGAGTCCCAAGCGTTTCCCCGATCCTGCCCAATTGGTCAATGACTTGGGGCAGGATGGCTTCAAGACGGTGACAATTATCGATCCGGGCGTTAAGTACGAGCCGGAAGCCGATTACCACGTCTTCGACCAAGGGATAGAAAATGACTATTTTATCCGGAAGGCAGAGGGTGAGCTATTCCACGGCTACGTTTGGCCCGACAAAGCGGTATTTCCTGATTTCCTGCGTCCGGAAGTGCGCCAGTGGTGGGGCGACTTGCACAAAAGCCTGACAGAAGTCGGCGTTGCGGGTATCTGGAACGATATGAACGAACCGGCGATAGACGATCGCCCGTTTGGAGATCCGGGGAATAAAATATCCTTTCCCTTAGATGCCCCCCAAGGTTCGCCAGAAGAACGCACCACCCATGCCGAAACGCACAACCTGTATGGGCAATCAATGGCTCAATCAGCTTGCGAAGGGTTGAAGCGGCTGCGTTCTACAGAGCGCTCGTTTGTGCTGACACGCTCCGGTTTTGCCGGAATTCAACGCTGGTCGTCGGTATGGATGGGCGATAATCAATCGCTGTGGGAGTATCTGGAGATGTCCCTGCCGATGCTCTGCAATATGGGACTGTCGGGTGTGGCGTTTGTCGGTTCGGATATTGGCGGTTTTGCTGGCAATGCCACGGCGGAATTATTTGCCCGGTGGATGCAAGTGGGAATGCTTTACCCGTTGATGCGCGGTCACTCGGCAATGAGTACGGCAAGACA
>NZ_JACJOQ010000024.1:0-2626 GCF_014695635.1 Coleofasciculus sp. FACHB-712
ACAAAGCCACCGTAAACACCCATGATTGAGAGCGTGCCGCCTTTACGACAAGCGACCATCATTTGCCGCAGGACGTGGGGACGGTCTGTTTCCAGCCGGACTGCTTGCTTCGCTTTGTCATAAACCCCTTCAACCCCCATGCCGTGCGCTTCTAATCCCACCGCGTCAATGCAGCAGTCTGGACCCCGTCCGCCAGTCATTTCTTTCAGCGCTTCGCCAGCATCAACTTCTTCGTAGTTAATCGTTTCCGCTTTTGCGTGTTCCCTCGCCATTTGGAGACGTTCGGGAAAACGGTCGATGCCGATTACTCTTTCGGCACCCAGCATATAGGCGCTAATCATGGCGAATTGTCCGACAGCGCCGCAACCCCAGACAGCGACAGTATCTCCTGGCTGAATATCGCATAACTCCGCGCCCATAAATCCGGTGGGAATGGCATCCGAGATAAACAATAATTTCTCGTCGGGAATTTCTGCGGGAACCTTGACGACACCCACATCCGCGAAGGGAACGCGGATATATTCGGCTTGCGCGCCTGCATAGCCGCCGAATAAGTGAGAGTAACCGTAAATTGCCGAAGTGACGTTACCGAAGAGCTTTTCTTCCATCCAAGCGTTCGGGTTGGAGTTGTCGCACAGCGACCACATATCATGGTTGCAATAGTGACAGTGACCGCATCCGATAGTGGAAGGAACGACAACGCGATCGCCTGGTTTTAAATTGGTTACTTTGCTACCAACTTCGACGATTTCTCCCATGAATTCGTGACCGATAATGTCACCCGGTTGCATCGTCGGAATGTAGCCGTCATAAATGTGCAAATCAGAGCCACAAATTGCCGTCGAAGTAATTTTGAGAATGGCGTCGCGCGGATTGAGAATTTTGGGATCGGGTACGGTTTCAACCCGCACATCGGTGGCACCGTACCAACATACTGCTTTCATTGATGTTGTTTATCCTTTTATTAATTACCCCGCCCTTGTGTATCCGCAGGACGGGGTTTCTCACATCCCTGTCTCAGGTAATGCAGTCAGTCGCTTAACTTCTCAACCCGAATTGAGCGAAAAGCCGAATTATCTAGGTGCCCGATTCTTAGTCTTGGCGACTCCCTGCTCATTTTTGTCTTGAACAATACTTGGGTTGCCCACGTCACCAGGTTGATCGTTATCAAATCTTTGGCGGACAATCACATCGGCAGTTTCGGGAATATTTTCTCCCAGCTTTTTGAGGTTCTTCAAGCCAGTATTGCCGATTCCATCTCTGTCCCCAACATGGTCTTCAGCCATGTCAATCGCTTTTTTGATCTGAGCGTTGCTGGTCTTATTAAAATCTAAATTGTCAGCAATCAGGGTTTGAGCTTGTGCTTGGAACGATGTGCTGTAGGTAAAAGTCGGAATTACTAAAAATGCGATCGCTGCTAGAACGACACTAGCCAAACGCAAACAAATTTTTTGCAAACGATTAATTCCTTGATTCATTTCAATCTCCGTTGTTTATTTTTGGTTTGAGGAAAACCTATTCTTCAGTTTTCTCTCTACTTAATTAAGAATCCCATGAAATAAAATTCTTAACTTCTTCCAGAAGGTTGACCTTCTGTTGTTGCAATTTCACCTGCTTCCATAATCATTTTGAAACGGCGCAAATCATCGCCAACTTGCTGTTCTGGTTCTTCGCCAAAAAGTTTAGCGATCGCAGCACCGACAGCACCACCCGGCGGGTTATATTCAATGACGACTTTTACTTCCGTACCCCGATTCGCAGGCGCAGGTGAAAAGCGCACAAACCCTGCATTCTCAACGTCTGCTCCTTCCGTTGAAGCCCAAGCGATTAACTCGTTTTCTTTCTCGTTGATAATATCTGCATCCCATTCCACACTTGCACCCATTGGCGCATTGGCAACCCAGTGCGATCGCCGCTCGTTGACGACCGTTACTGATTTCAGATGCTTCATGAAATTAGGCAAGTTTTCAAAATTATGCCAAAAGCGATAAAGTTCATCTGCTGGTTTATTGATCGTGACGGTCTTTTCAACTTTGATGCTTTGGTTCATCCCTGCTTTTTCCTGTATGGTGTCTTGGATACCTTTTTCTGCGGTCGCACTGTGATAAATTAGACCACCACCCGCGATCGCCATTAACGCTCCCCGAAGAGATCGTTGCTTTAAACCCATCAGTACAAGTGCGCCGCCCCCTAGTAACGATCCCCAACGCTCCTTATCGCCGACATTGCTGGGTTCATTCTGACCGCTGGGGACGATATCTTTGGATGTCATGTTCTGTTTTCCTCAAACGGTAATTGATGATTTGCTGAGTAATATTAATTTCTTAGGCGCTTAACTAATCGTTTGGACTTGTTTGTGTTCTAGCCCTTCTCTGGCATGATCTAGACGCAGTTCTCCTTGCGGTTCAGCACGCAACGATTCTGGCGTCTGTTCGCCGATGGCTCCTTTCGCCACTGTGATGCCACCATCTGCCAGCCACAATGCCCCCGTGACGTAACTCGCTTCATCCGAAGCAATAAAGGCATAGACGTTTGCCATTTCCTCTGGCGTGCCGCGTCGAGCCATTGGAGTTGCATTAATCAGCATTTTCTCCATCTGAGCATCCATCGGCCCGGTTTCTTTGTG
>NZ_JACJOQ010000240.1:0-7409 GCF_014695635.1 Coleofasciculus sp. FACHB-712
CTCGATCGCTTGGATCACCTTCTGACGCAGGTCATAACTATAGGGGTTTGCCATGAGCAGCTTGAATAACTTCAGGACAACAGGTGATCTCTACTCTACGTCCTAACTATCTTGGCGGTTGCTATATTTATAGGACTTACGCAGAGATCCCCCTTGCATCCCCCTTTAAAAGGCTACGGTGTACAGACATCTTTGGTTAAGTGGCAAAACGTTGATCGATCCCCCTAAATCCCCCTTTTTAAGGGGGACTTTGACATTTATTTCCCCCCTTTTTAAGGGGGGATTCGGGGTCCCCTCTGGGGATAGGGGGGATCAAAACGGGACTTGCAAGTTCAAGAAGACTTGTGTGTACACCGTAGCCTTTAAAAAGGGGACTTTTCCGGCTCGTCCGAAAAATAGGGGGTTAGGGGATCTCGGCTTCAAGCTTTCAGTGTGTAAGTCCCGGATCTACTCTCCTTCCACCTGCGAACGATACTCCTCTGCCGATAAAGCCTCATCCAGCTCATCAGGGTCGTTAATCCGAACTTTTAAAAACCATCCTTCGCCGTAAGGATCTTCCGATACGTGTTCCGGAGCTTCCAAGATGGCAGTATTGCGTTCTATAACTGTCCCGCTGACCGGGGCATACATATCTTCAACCGCTTTCACCGATTCAATTGTCCCAAAACTCTCTCCCTTTGAGAGGGCGTCTCCGACTTCTGGCAAATCCAGAAATACAATATCGCCCAGCTGATCGATTGCAAAGGCGCTGATGCCAATTGTGGCAATTTCACCCTCCAGTCGCACATACTCGTGAGAATCCAGATATTTTAGGTCTTCAGGATATTCCAGAGCCATTGCACTTCCTTCCTCAAATACGCGCTCAAATAGCTTTAACCAGCCATTAAGTTTACAGCTTCAAACCGTAATATCAGAAACATTATGGATAAGAAAAAGCTTAAACGCCTGCTTTTCGGTGAATTTTCTGTTAAAAGACTTATGCGCTCTGCCATTTTCATCTACGCTTTTCTTTGCTTCTACGCCTATTTCTTTTCCGATAGGATGATTTTTGTGCCCCAGCCGTCCAGCTATCGGGACAGTAGCGAGATTCTCAAGCTAACCACAACGGATGGCGTGCAAATCTCGGCAGCTTATCTGCCCAATCCCAATGCCACTTACACAATTTTATATAGTCACGGTAACGCTGAAGACTTATTTGATGTGCTGTCGGTGCGTCAAGGTTTGCGGAACATGGGTTTTGCCGTCTTTTCGTATGATTATCGCGGTTATGGAACCAGTCAAGGAACGCCTACCGAGCGCAATTCTTATCGGGATATCGACGCGGCTTATACTTATCTGACTCAGCAACTAGGTGTGCCACCGAATCGAATTATTGCTTATGGGCGTTCGGTGGGAAGTGGACCAACGGTGGATTTGGCTTCTCGTCAACCGCTTGCGGGTTTAATTGTGGAAAGTGGGTTTATTACGGCGTTTCGAGTGCTGACGCACATCCCGATTGTGCCCTTTGATCGGTTCCGCAATCTCGACAAGATTAAAAAGGTGCGTTGCCCAGTTTTGGTCATGCACGGGAAGCGGGATGAAGTGATTCCCTTTTGGCACGGGGAGCAACTTTTTGCGGCTGCTAACGAACCGAAGCGCTTTTTGTGGGTGGATGAAGCCGGTCACAATGACTTTAGCTGGGTGGCAGCACAACAGTCTGAGAAAGCTGTGCGGGAGTTTGCCCAGTTGGTGGATCAGTTTCAGCGCAATTTGCCCAGAGGCTGAGGCTTGGGGATAGGCACACTCCCCGCAGGCTTGACGGAAGGAGCGGTTGAAGCCGTGCAGATAACCTTGATTACTGACTCCCCGCCAAGTCGGCAACAACGCCCTCTAATCCAGCCACCACCCGCGCCAAACGGTCGTAATCAATTTTATCGGGGGTATCTTGTGAAGTGTGATAGTGGGGGTAACGGGAGGGTGCAGTGTCTGTGACGATGATGCCGGGATAACCTTGCTGCCAGAAAGACCATTGATCCGACCAGCCGACGCCGGGAATACTTTCTGGGAGGGCGGCACCTTCGGAGGGGAACTTCGCGTGACGACGGAAAGAGGCGATCGCTTTCCTCACCAAATTAGCAGAGGTTGGGTTGCTCACAAAGGCAATAAAGTTACCCTGTGAGGGATAAAACAGGCTCAAAGGAAATGGGTATTTCTGGGTTCCTGGCTTGTCGGAGTAGTAGCCGATTGTTTCCAAACTGAGCATGGCGACAATATTTTCACCGGCGTTGCGGCAACGTTTGGCATAAACGACGCTTCCCATTTCCGGCGTCTGGAAAAATGGCGGTTCCTCATTCACAAACTCAACGAAGCGCAGAGTTCGGGAAGTCTTTTTTCCAGTAAAGGCACGCGCCAACTCTAGGACGGCTGCGGCACCCGTGCCGTTATCATTGGCACCGGGACTTCCAAATACAGAGTCATAGTGACCTCCAATCACCACAATCTCGTCGGCTCGATTTGTCCCGACAATCTCGGCTTCTAGGTTGTAGTAGGTATTCTCAGCAATTTTGTATCCTTGCCGTTGCACTTTATAGCCAGCACTGCTCAAAGATACTTCCAAGAAATCAGCCGCCGCCGCCAGATTCTTATAGTTCGAGAAGTTGTGTTCTCCCAGTTCCCCGGCAATCTTTTCCACATCCTGGCGGAGGGCATCTCGCAGCGTTTCCTCCTGCGGAGTCAGCGGCGGCAATGCAGCTTGGTAACTGACTCCGGGCATCCAAATCGATGTAAACCACGCCCAAGCGGCTACGCCCAGAAGAATGCCAATGATGGCAAGCCTAGTCAATGCCGCCCGATTCACCAACCACCTTCTCCACCCACCTCGGTTCGCCATACATTTACTTGCTCGGAAGACGACTGGGGGAGCGGTAAAAAGGTTTTTTAACGACAACGGCTGGATAAGCTTTGCCCCGAATTTCTACCTCCAATTCCTGACCAATCTGAGCCAGATTCGGAGGAACATAGGCGAGGGCGATGGGTTGCCCTACCGTTGGTGCTAGCGTGCCACTGGTGACGACGCCCACGGCTTCACCGTTCGCTAGCACCGGGTAGCCATGACGTGCAATAAAACGCCCCTGCATTTGCAGCCCTACCAAGCGTCGTTCTAGTCCATTTGCCTTCTGTTTTTCTAAGACTGGACGCCCGATAAAATCGCCTTTCGTATCCAGATGAACCAGCCAACCCAATCCAGCTTCTAATGGGGTGGTGCTTTCATCCATATCTTGCCCGTAGAGGCCCATTGCTGCTTCCAGGCGCAGGGTGTCTCTGGCACCGAGTCCGCAGGGTACGACGCCAGCCGTGAAGAGACTGCGCCACAAGTCTACCCCCACTTCTGGGTCTACCATGACTTCAAATCCATCCTCTCCGGTGTACCCAGTCCGGGCGATGAACGCTGGCTCATTCAAGACGGTTGCTTCTAAATGTCCAAATGCCTTAATCGGCGTCAGGTCTTCCTTGACAAATTCTTGAAGATATGCGAGCGCTTGTGGTCCCTGAACGGCAATCAAAACTTTTGCCAGGGAAAGATCCTCGAAATCAATTTGAGTGGTTTCGAGTTGGGCAAACAGCCATGCTTTGTCTCTGGATCGGGTGGCGGCGTTGACAATCATCGCGCCTCGCTGTTCGCCGTCTGCATCTTCGCCCTGATAATAGAAGATGATGTCGTCCAATATGCCGCCATGAGAATTCAGTAGGACGGTGTACTGAGATTCACCGGCTTTCAGGCGGCTTAAATCTGAGGGAACTAGCGGCTGTAAGGACGAAATCAGTTGTTTTCCCTTGAAGGTAAATTTCCCCATGTGGGAGATATCGAACATTCCCGCTGTGGTGCGGACTGCCAAATGTTCTTGTCCGATTCCGGTGTATTGTACGGGCATTTCCCAGCCGGAAAAGGCAGTCAATCGGGCTTTTTGTTCGAGGGCAAGTTCATACAGGGGAGTACGGGCAAGCGCGATCGCCGTCTCTGGATGCAATTCTTCTGACTTAGCCACAGATAGTCATTCCGTCGCAGGTGGATATCTTTTATCCTACGGGATGCTTCTTGCTTGAGCAGTATAAAACGGCAGGTAGCGATCGCACTCTTTGGATGTGGTGATGCGATCGCGCTCTCTTGATGCGGTGGATGCGATCGCACTCTTTAATGCGGTGGATAATGCGGTGGATGAGATCGCGCTCTCTTGATGTGGCGGATGCGATAGCGAAGCGCTGACTTGTCAGTTCACGCTTTCACTCAGTCCCTGTAATTTTTGTAGCTTGGCGATTGGAAATCGCAGCTACACAGACGAAACCCGCCTTCGCGGGTTAAATAAAATTTATTAGTCCGTGCAAGCAGACTTTGTTTGTATAGTCGCGAATTACATTTGCCAGGGTATATTTGGTTCCCAGGATTTCCCAGAGGCGATCGCTCTCATCCTGGCGAATTATCCTCAGATTCTTCCATCATTGCTATCAATTGTGCCAATATTTGCTCACCCAAAGGATGCTCCCGCAACGCCTCTATATTAAACCGATTCTCCACATTTCTTGCCTCTAAAAAAATTGCAAAATTTCCTTTAAATTTCACCGTATTCGGATGATTATCTCCTAAGCTACGGTGACAAATTTCAATCGCTTGCAGCAACAATGGTTCCGCTTCGCCGTAGCATCCTTGACTATAGTAGAGACCAGCTAAGTTGTGGAGGTCGGTAGCAATTTGGGGATGGTCGGGGAGAAGACTTTTTTTATCGATGTCAAGTGCTTGCAGAAACAATGGTTCCGCTTCGCCGTAGCGTCCTTGAGATTTGTAGAGACTGGCTAAGTTGTTGAGATGGATGGCAATTTGAGGATGGTCGGGGGGAAGACTTTTTTTATCGATGTCAAGTGCTTGCAGAAACAATGGTTCCGCTTTGCTGTAGCGTCCTTGACTATAGTAGAGTCCCGCTAAGTTGTTGAGGTCGGTAGCAACTTGGGGATGGTTGGTGGGAAGACTTTTTTGAGCGATGTCAAGTGCTTGCAGAAGCAATGGTTCCGCTTCGCTGTAGCGTCCTTGACTATAGTAGAGACCAGATAAGTTGTTGAGATCGGTGGCAATTTGGGGATGGTCGGGGGGAAGACTTTTTTTATCGATGTCAAGTGATTGCAGAAGCAATGGTTCCGCTTCGCTGTAGCGTCCTTGATCAGAGTAGAGTAAAGCTAAGCTGTTGAGATGGATGACAATACTGGGATAATCGGGGTGAAGACTTTTTTGAGCGATGTCAAGTGCTTGCAGAAACAATGGTTCCGCTTCGCTGTAGCGTCCTTGACTTCGGTAGAGACCAGCTAAGCTGTTGAGATGGGTGGCAATTTGGGGATGGTTGAGGGGAAGACTTTTTTGAGCAATGTCAAGTGCTTGCAGAAACAATGGTTCCGCTTCGCTGTAGCGTCCTTGACTATAGTAGAGACCAGCTAAGTTGTTGAGACCGATGGCAATTTGGGGATGGTCGGCAGTCAAACTTTTTTGAGCGATGTCAAGTGCTTGCAGAAACAATGGTTCCGCTTCGCTGTAGCGTCCTTGACTATAGTAGAGACCAGCTAAGCTGTTGAGACTGGCGGCGACATCGGGATATTCTGCACCGAGGCGACTTTTAACTACTTCTACACACTGTTTTAACCAAGGTTCTGCCTGCTGATAAAATCCTTGACCATTATAGAACCTACCTAAGCCTGTGAAAGACCAAATTAAATCCTCATCGTTAATATATTCAATCAGATAGTTAGCCGCTTCTTCTATATGGGGAATTACCGGACTGAAATTGATAATATCTTCGCAAGTAGGCTGCTGAGGAATTTCCCTTGCCACTGCTACCATCAGCGCCGCAAATTGGCGTTTCAATTCCTCCGCTTCGGCTGACTTATTTAACTTCTGTTGGAAAAATTGTCGAATCAACGGATGCAAACGATAAGTTTCTTCCCCCAAGTGTTGTAACAAGTGCAAACTGATTAAATCGCTTAGCGCTTTTTCCCAGGTTTCTTGTTCTTCATCATCCTCTATCTCTAAAGATAGAGGAATCGGAGCCAAAGCATACAAACTCAGCCAAGCACCGATAGTTTGTGCATTATCATCCAACTGTTCCCAACTCAAATCAAAAGCTGCTGCCACCCCCAATTCATAACGCATTAACGGGTCAGGTTTCTGGATCGCTTCGTGTTCCAGTCGCTTTCTTTCCAATCGCGCCAGTAGTTTCTCCAGCAGCAAATTCGGCTGTTGATCCAGATATCTACCAACTAACTCTAACCCCAAAGGCAAATATCCCAACCATTCACAAAGTTTTCTCGCTACCCAAGCTTCGCGTTTTAGCCGTTCCCTGCCAATTATTGATTCTAATAACTTCATCGCCGCCAAAGGTTTCAGCACATCTAGCCGTAACTGCGGCAAAGATGATCCAAACTGAACTCTCGTCGTCAGCAATACTTTAAATCGAGATAATTCCGGCGGCGGCAAATAAGGCTTGACTTGTTGTTTGTAGTCGGTGACATCATCTAACACAATTAAAACATTGCCGGGATGCCATTTCTCCCAACAAAACTCCAATTGCTCCGTTAATTCCCAATCTTGCGGTGGGTCAATTTCAAATTTCAACTGGAAAAACCTAATAATGCCAGTTCCCGTATTTCCCTGTGCAGATAGCCAGCAAACGCCACCCGCGTAACTTGATAAATACTGTCTTGCATACTGAGTAGCGAGTTCCGTTTTACCCACGCCACCCATCCCAGCCACAGCAGCGATACCGACTTGCTTATTTTCCTGCAACAACTGGTGAACTTTTAACAATTCTTCAGTGCGTCCGACAAATTCTTTGGCACCGCTGGGAGGAATATTGTTAGCAACAGATTTTGATTCCCCTTCCACGGTTTTAAGGTCAGTAGATGTAGCGGTTAGGTCATGGATTTGCAGCTTAATCTTCTTAGCAATAACTTGAGATTTTGGCGGTCTTTTATTTTCCCACTCAATATCAAATTGCCTCAGATTCGCCTCTTTATGTTTGTGCCACAGCTTCAAAGTAAAGTGCCAATCTTCCGAACCTCTGATTGAGGTACGGTTATCTTCTAAAACTTTTAAATAATCTTCCAGACGTTTTAGCGCTTCCCGAACTTGCGCTTGGGTTAACTGACCTTCGTATTTGTCTTTTGCAGTTAGTTCTTCCAGATAGCGCCGCTTTGTCCTAATTACCAACTGCGTCTCGCTTTGCCAGTTGAAATCAATTCCGAGTTTATCGCCATCCTCAAATTCATCATCAACATAATCTAGCAACGCCTCAAACAGACGCTTCACCCGCGCCTTGACATCATCACCCAGAGAACGTCGCGCCATAGATTAAGTCCAAAGATTTTGCCACAAAGTTTGGGGATAACCCTAA
>NZ_JACJOQ010000241.1:0-3616 GCF_014695635.1 Coleofasciculus sp. FACHB-712
AGATACGACCTCGCTTCCCTGCGGCTGAGTGACCAACAGGGTTGCTCCCCACCCATCTTTCATCCACGGGTTCCGAAGCTAGCTGATAACGGCTATCTGAAGAAAGCCGAATTCGTTGAGAGTGGTTATCTAAGCTGGCATGAATTGTAAACATACCGAATATCAAAACATCTCCAGCTTTGAAATCGGCGGTTAGCCAGCGCCCTCCGTATTTTTTTCGCAGAGAAACTGGGTTTTTTGATAACGCCCCATTCCACCACTTTTCACCAGATGCATACAATTGGGCAGTCTTTCGGTTGTAACAATAACTATCTACATCCTTGCGCCCATAATCGTTTTTAATCCTTTCCAGCCGATGCGAGTTTTCTAAAATTATCAGCCCTCCCATCTCCAGAGATACGTCGCCCAACGGTGTCCAAGTTGTGTAAAGGTCATGAGTTCCCCGCCCCATGTACACGATATCGCAGTGAGCATAAGTACCATGACCGGGGGCAACTGCCCTTAACCAGGTGTAATCGAAAGGTCGGACATCTCCGCCTAAAAAAACTTGATAAAATTCCATCATTCGACCCGAATAAAGCAGTTTTTTAATTGCCTGACTTTGGGCTGCTAAATCGGGTCTAAAATGCATTTTTAATCCCGGTTTTGCCACGCATTCTAGAATCGGGTGTCCGGGTTCGAGACAATCTTCTGCGGCTAAGCGTTCGGCAATTTCCTGACGACTTTGCCAAACTTCTTGGGGATTTAGAAGTGCCCGAAGGTATAAATACCCGTCCTGTTGCATCCGCTGGCGCAGTTTTTGAGGCTGATTGATTAAATCTGAAGAATCGATTAAATAACCAAAAGCTTCGCTGCTGCAATCAAGTTCGTAACATAAAGAAGTGAGGACGGTTTTCTCAGGTAAGAGGATCATCACTCAGTATTTAAAGTTGCTATTCTCACATCTTATTCTCGTTATCAGGCAGCAGCCTAGGAACGAGAGGTGCGAGGCTACTGCCGCCCCAGCGCCAGCGCTCAGACGAACGTTATCAAATCACATAATTGGACAACCCACTTGCTTGAAGGATTGTATTGCTATCCTGTAAGGTAGTTGCCCTGCGCTTGAATCGCCCACTCACTAGAACCATGACCCAGCAACCTACACGCATTTGTATCCTCGGTGGCGGCTTTGGCGGTCTCTACACTGCCCTGCGCTTGAGCCAGTTGCCTTGGGAAAAGTCGGAACGTCCGGAAATTGTCCTGGTGGATCGAGATGACCGCTTTTTGTTCACACCGCTGCTGTATGAACTACTCACCGGGGAACTGCAAACTTGGGAAATTGCTCCGCCGTTTCAAGAGATTCTAGCGAACACGGGTGTGCGTTTCTGTCAGGGTGTTGTGGCTGGAATAGATATCCAGGAAAAGCTAGTACATTTGCACGATGGCCCTGCCTTCTCCTACGATCGCTTGGTGTTAGCTTTAGGTGGAGAGACGCCCCTAGATATGGTGCCAGGGGCAGCTGAATATGCGTTTCCTTTCCGGACGATTGCTCACGCCTACCGCTTGGAAGAACGGCTGAGAATTTTGGAAGAGTCGGAAACGGATAAAATTCGCATCGCCATTGTCGGAGGCGGTTATTGTGGCGTTGAATTGGCGTGCAAGTTGGCGGATCGCCTTGGCGAACGAGGTCGCATTCGGTTAATTGAACAAGCTGATATGATTCTCCGAACATCGCCAGATTTTAATCGGGAAGCGGCGCGAAAAGCTTTGGAAGAAAGGGGTGTGTGGATTGATTTGGACACGGCAGTAGAGTCGATGTCACCGACTACAATCTCGCTAGTGTACAAAGCACAGGTAGACCCAATCCCAGTGGATTTAGTGCTGTGGACGGTGGGAACGCAAGTGGCAGAGGCAGTGCGATCGCTCGAACTAAAACACAATCAACGCGGTCAAATTACCACTACGCCGACTCTACAAGTGGTTGACTATCCAGAAATCTTTGCCCTTGGCGACCTTTCGGACGCTCGCGACGCTGACGGTCAGCAAATACCGGCAACTGCCCAGTCTGCCTTCCAGCAATCAGATTATACTGCCTGGAATATCTGGGCGTCGCTAACCGGGCGTCCTTTGCTTCCCTTCCGCTATCAGAGTTTCGGCGAAATCATGACCTTGGGGACGGATAACGCCACTTTCACCGGCATGGGAGTAAAGCTGGATGGTTCCCTCGCCTATCTCTTCCGGCGTCTGGCGTATCTGTATCGGATGCCAACGCTCAACCATCAGTTGAAAGTCGGATTCAATTGGATTGCCCAACCTTTGTTGGAAATGTTCTCGAAGTAATCCGGAATGAGGGGTCATCGGCTTGGAGTTAAAGGTGGGCAATGCCCACTTATACAGTTTCACTATATTTATCTCTTAGATTCTCATGTAGGGGCGCGAGGCTTTGTCTCGTGCCCTTACGTTTAGGAAGGAATTGAGGAAGGAATTGACGCTCCCACGGCTTTAGGGAAGTAGAGCTGTGGGAGCATCAATACTGAGATAGGATTTATGACATGATGATGAATCTAATCGCTGGTTTTGTTGGGTTTGCGATCTTGAGATGGAACGCTAAGGTAGCATGAAGCGCCCCAAAGTTATTTTTCTCGATGCCGTGGGCACCATGTTTGGTGTAAGAGGTAGTGTAGGAGAGGCGTATAGCGCGATCGCTAGTCGGTTTGGCGTCCAAGTCTCTGCCGAGGTGGTGAATCCAGCCTTCTACCAAAGCTTTAAAGCCGCACCACCGCCAGTTTTTCTAGGTGCAGAATCCCAAGAAATACCGGATCGGGAATTTGAATGGTGGAAAGCGATCGCGCTTTCTACATTTGGACAGGTAGGCGTCTTGCCGCAATTTTCAGACTTTTCCAATTTTTTTGACGAACTCTACGCCTACTTCTCCACCGCTGAACCTTGGTTTGTTTATCCCGATGTTCTTATAGCTTTGGAAAAATGGAGGGAAATGGAAATTGAGCTGGGTGTATTGTCAAATTTCGATTCCCGTATCTACTCGGTTTTGCAATCACTGAATTTAATTGAATTTTTTACCTCTGTCACCATTTCCTCGGAAATCGGTGCTGCCAAACCCAATCCCAAAATTTTTGCCGCTGCGTTGGAGAAACATAACTGTTCGCCTGAGGAAGCATGGCACATTGGCGACAGTCATAAAGAGGATTATCAAGGAGCAAAAGCAGCGGGACTCAAGGGCATTTTTTTAAAGCGCACTGAGTAGAGGGTTAGGACATGATGTAACAGTGTAGTTGTGGCAGTGAAAAGCCACGTATAGCGCGATACGGTCAGCAATCGTTTTTCTCAAGTGCTACTGCCTGTAGTTTTACCATCGTAACTCAAGAGCAACTGTGCTAATCGAGCCATGCTACTGCATCATTTCTACTTGCTTGAAGCGATCGCGTAACTCGTCAACAAGGAGTCATAGATGTCTTTTCTACCTTATGAAAATTTCACTATTACAACTAATCTAGATTCAGAAGAAGTCAAGAGAATATTGGCTGATGTCATTGAACCGCCTAAGACGTTTAGAAATTCTTGGTCTTCGGCATCAAGATCGCATAAACCCTATGAAGGTAAAATTTATGATGATAGT
>NZ_JACJOQ010000242.1:0-6102 GCF_014695635.1 Coleofasciculus sp. FACHB-712
TTTGCCGAAGTGCGCGTCGATCCTGACTTTGGCGAAGTGCGCGTAACCCGCTTTGTGGGAGCCTTTGGGGTGGGACAGGTAATCAACCTCAAAACAGCGCGATCGCAAATGATTGGCGGTATCGTCATGGGGCTAGGTATGGCACTACTAGAAGAAACGGTGACAGACTCCCGTACCGGACGCATCGTCAACGCCAACCTGGGTGAGTACCACGTACCCGTCAACGCAGACATCCCCGCAATTGAGTCGTACTTCGTCGAAGAAATCGACCCGCACATTAACCCGATTGGAGCCAAAGGCGCAGGCGAAATTGGCATCACTGGCGTGGCGGCGGCGGTGGCAAACGCTGTCTACCACGCCACCGGGAAGCGCATCCGCGACCTCCCGATTACACCGGATAAGTTGCTGTAATCTGTCTTAGAACCTAACCCCCCAGCCCCTTCCCTACGAGAGAAGGGGAGCCATATTCAAAGCCCCTCTCCGCGTCGGAGAGGGGTTTGGGGAGAGGTCAGTCCGTATTGGCTCAAACTGCAAAGCGCTCTATGAAAGAATTACAGGAGATTATTGCCGCATTTGCAAAAGCCAAAAATTGCGGCAAGACAGTAGCGATCGCCACCATTGTTAAAGTCAGTGGGTCTACCTACCGGCGACCGGGCGCTCGAATGCTGATAACGCTAGAAGGTGAGCGAATCGGCTCGATTAGCGGCGGCTGTCTGGAGAATGACGTTTTTGAACGCGCTCAACAGGTCATCGCGTCCGGTAAACCCATGTTGGTGAACTACGATACGACCTCCGACAATGACATCGTCTGGGGTCTGGGACTCGGTTGCAAGGGAATGGTACAGGTGTTGATTGAACGCCTAACTCCAGAGAACGAGTTAAGTCCGATGACCTTTCTGGGAGAGTGTCTGCATCAGCGGCAGGTAGGAGTTCTAGCAACGATATTTCACATTGAAGGTCACATAAAGGCACAAGTCGGAACCCATTTAATGCTGCATCAAGATGGCACAATTTTCAGTAACCTCGAAGATGCAGATTTGAGTGCAGACATACTCGAAGATGCCCGTGAAGTGCTTGATAAAAATTGCTCGCTTTTTAAAGCGTATCCCTTACTGGGAGGGAAAGCCGAAGTTTTTATCGAAGCGATTCAGCCACCTGTCTCGCTGGTCATTTTTGGAGCAGGTGACGATGCGATCCCGGTTGTACGCTTGGCGAAAGAATTGGGATGGTGCGTAACAGTCGTTGATAGCCGACCTGCCAATGCAAAATCAGAGCGATTTCCCAGCGCCGATGAAGTCATTTTGTCTCGCCCAGAAATCGTCAATGAAACCGTAGAAATTGATAACCGCACGGTAGCTGTCGTGATGACTCATAACTATCTGCACGACCTAGAAATCCTGAAAATACTCTTGCCTTCTTCCGTGCAATATTTAGGCATTCTTGGCCCTAAAAGAAGAACCGAACAGTTACTTTTGGAGCTAAAAGAAGGGGGAATGCATCTGACAGAAGCCCAACTTCACCGCTTGCATGGCCCTGTTGGACTGGATATTGGCGCTGATACACCGGAAGCGATCGCACTCTCAATTGTGGCGGAAATTCAAGCGGTTCTCGCCAATCGTTCGGGCGGGTTATTAAGAAACCGCCAGCAACCAATTCACAACCGGAGTACCGGATGAATGCGCCTGTCGTCGGTTTGATAATTCTGGCAGCAGGAGCATCTACTCGCATGGGGACGCCAAAACAACTGCTGTTGTATCAAGGACGCAGCTTCCTCCGCCATACCGCAGAAATTGCGATCGCTTCCCTCTGTCAACCCATCGTTGTCGTTCTGGGAGCGAATGCGGAACGAATAAAGCCGGAAGTTAACTTATTACCCGTCCAAATCGTAGAAAACCCACAGTGGGCGGAGGGGATGAGTTCTTCGATTCGGGTGGGTATTGAAGCGCTGAGTAATTTAAATCAGAACATAGAAGCCGTTGCGATCGCACTTTGCGATCAGCCTTTCATTTCTTCCCCACTACTCAATCAAATCGTGGAAGCCTATCAGGTGACGCGCCGACCGATTATTGCTTCAGAGTATGCAGGAAGCTTGGGCGTCCCCGCTTTGTTCAGCCACGCCTTGTTTCCAGAACTCATGAGCCTAAAAACGACCCAAGGCGCAAAACAAATCATCAAAAAATACTCACCCGAAGTCTTTCGCATCCCCTTTCCAGAGGGTGCTATCGACATTGATACGCCAAAAGATTATCAAGAATTTCAAGCGATCGCTGATGAGTCTCTACAAAGCAGGACTGGTATTTAGCAAATATCAAAATGAAAGATAATGCAATTTTTACTTCTTAAAGCATTTTCTCCATGAACACAGTACAAGGACTCGTATTGTATCGCTCAATAAAATAGAATCCGAGCCGCTGATAAAGCTCCAGAGCTTGTGCTTGTTTTTGTTCATCAATCGTATCCAGCCTGACTTTCTTATAACCTGTAATTCTGGCAAAATCTAAGAGCATCTGAGCCATTTTCGTCCCCAACCCTCGTCCTCGATAATCTTTAAGAAACCACATTCTCTTTAGTTCGCAGATGTCGTCGCTCAAACGCCGAATTGCGCCACTGCCAACAACCCACTCCTCATCAATCAGCACCAAAAATGTGCCCTTATTGCCGAAGTAGTGCGATTGCACGTCATCTATATCAGACATGGCATCGTAATGCCTAATCACTTCTTCAGGAAGCTGCCATATTTCGTTGCAAACCGCGATGATTACGCGCTTGAGTTCTTCAACTTGGTGTGATTGTATCGGTTTGATTTCTATCATCTGTTTTTCTGCTGTTGCGTATAAACGGGACAGATTATAAGTTTGAGATCCTTAAAGTCGATGTGCAACCGCTGAGTAAAGGCCCACCAAGTGTGAAGGCGGAAAACCGATTGCCAGTTAGGAAAAATGTCTATCTTAAGACGTATCCCCAAGCAAGTGACAAAACATCGTTCCCTGCGTAGACTGAGCGCAAGTCAATCAGGAAAATTTCAACAAAGAAATTAGCGATGAAAACACGACAGTTAGGACAAAGCAATCTCACCGTCTCGGCAATCGGTTTGGGTTGCATGGGAATGTCAGATTTTTACAGCAACCGCGATGATACTGAATCAATTGCCACCATTCATCGGGCGCTAGAATTGGGGCTAAATTTTCTCGACACGGCTGATATGTATGGGCCATTCAAGAACGAAGAATTGGTTGGACAAGCGATAAGGAATCGCCGCGACCAAGTTGTTCTCGCTACTAAATTTGGCATCGTTCGCAGCGAAGACCCCACCGTTCGCAGTATCAATGGCAAACCGGAGTATGTTCGTTCTGCCTGCGAGGCTAGCTTGCGTCGTCTGGGTGTAGAGACGATTGACCTCTACTACCAGCACCGAGTTGACCCAAATACTCCCATCGAAGAAACAGTCGGTGCGATGGCGCAACTGGTTCAAGAAGGCAAAGTCAGATATTTAGGACTTTCCGAAGCTGGCTCGGAAACCTTGCGTCGTGCTTGCTCCGTGCATCAAATTACCGCATTGCAGAGCGAATATTCCCTATGGAGCCGCGATCCAGAAGACGAAAATCTCGCCACCTGTAGAGAGCTTGGCATAGGGTTTGTTGCCTATAGCCCGCTCGGAAGGGGGTTTTTGACCGGACAGATCAAAAGCTTTGATGACTTGGCTGCTGATGATTACCGCCGCAACTCACCGCGTTTTCAGGGCGAGAACTTTCAGAAAAATCTGGAACTGGTACAACGGATTGGCGAAATTGCCCAAGAAAAAGGCTGCAAACCGGCGCAGCTGGCTCTTGCTTGGGTGCTGGCGCAGGGTGAAGACATCGTTCCCATTCCCGGAACTAAGCGACGACAATATTTGGAAGAAAATACCGCTGCGCTGGAAGTGAATCTGACGCCAGAAGATTTGCAGCGCATCAACGAAGTGGCACCTAAGGGCGTTGCTAGCGGCGGACGTTATCCGGAATCGATGATGAGCATGGTAAACCGCTGACATTTTTGAGCGACGGTTTCTGCTACAAAGATGCTTGTGACAGGTCAAAGTTACTGCGTGCAATCCTGAAAGCGGTTAATTCCGAGCCATCAGATTTTTTGTCCATGCTAAAACTCCCTTCGTTCTACGAGGAAAACCATGAGATACAAGCTATTAGGAAAGAGTGGATTAAGAGTTTCCGAACTCTGCCTTGGCACAATGACTTTTGGTGAAGACTGGGGCTGGGGCGCATCTAAAGATGAAAGCCGCCAAATCTTTGATGCTTTTGTGGAAGCAGGCGGTAACTTTATTGACACTGCCAACGGCTACACAGAGGGCACCAGCGAGAAAATGGTTGGTGAGTTCATTGCCTCAGAACGGGAACGCTTTGTCGTTGCTACCAAATATTCGTTTCCCTTGCACATGAGCGAGCGCGCGGGCAATCCCAATGGCAGTGGCAACCATCGCAAGAACATGATGCAGTCGTTAGAAGGCAGTCTGAAACGGCTGAAAACTGACTACATTGACGTGTACTGGCTGCACGCTTGGGACTTCATGACGCCCGTAGAGGAAGTGATGCGTGCCTTCGATGACATGGTACGCTCTGGCAAGGTTCTCTACATTGGCATTTCTGACGCACCCGCCTGGATTATTTCCCAAGCAAACACGCTGGCGCAGTGTTACGGCTGGACGCCGTTTGTAGCGCTGCAAGTCGAGTACAGTTTGATTCAGCGGACGCCGGAACGGGACTTGTTACCGATGGCAAAGGCTTTCGACTTGGCAATTACGCCGTGGTCGCCCTTGGGTGGCGGTGTGCTAACGGGCAAGTACAATCAGCGCACCCAGAGCAACAATAGCGAACAGGGGGGCGAACAGGGGCGAATCGGAACGATAGGGGGGAATATTTCCGAGCGGAATTTAGCGATCGCTGACGTTGTGTGTCAAGTTGCCGAAGAAATTGGGCACACGCCTTCACAGGTGGCGCTGGCTTGGCTAAGCGCTCAAAGCAGCGTCATCATCCCGATTATCGGTTCTCGGAAGGTCAGCCAGATCGAAGATAATCTGGCTTGCCTAGATGTCCATCTGACGCCAGAGCATTTGCAACGCCTCAATGAGGTGAGTCAGATCGATCTGGGCTTCCCCCATGACTTCCTGAGTAATGACACGATCCGCGATCGCCTTTATGGCGGCACATTCAACTTAATCGACAATCATCGCAGCTGAAACCAGGGTAAGGAATAAATCAATAAACCCATGCTATTTCCTGATAATTTCCAATGGCGATCTAATTCACCTTGCAGAATTTACGCTAAAGCCAGAGAATCAGGAATGCTTGGGGGAATTGGAGCGGGAATCTGTAATGTTAAGGTTGCAAAATCCAGAACGAAACGATTTTAAATCTCCCACAAAAATGTATCGCTTAAATAAGGTGAAGTTGCCATGAAAGTTAAATCTGCATATACAAGGCTTCTGGTTACTGATATTGAAGCTTGCTTTCTGTTCTACCGAGATGTAATGCAATTCAAGGTAAATGTAGAAGATTTCACGAGCGGATATGCTGAATTTGAAGCGGGAGATATGAAGCTGGCTTTATTCAGGCGCAAGGAAATGGCAGAGATGATCGGAAACGATCAGAAGCCCTCCATTGCCGAATGTCAAGACAAAGTTGTATTAATTTTCACAGTACCTAACTTGGACGAAGCCTATCACGAATTAAGACATAAAGACATCGAATTTACTACAGATCCGATGACCAACCCATACTATGGAATGAAGACAGCCTATCTTCGAGATCCTGATGGAAATCTTATCGGTTTATATCAATTTTTAGACTGATATAAAAGAGCCAGTCTGGTTAGCGATTCCTACGCTAATGATTGTGCGATCGCTATTTGCATTTTGGGCCTGCCGTCAGCATTACAAAAAAAGCGCTGCCCCTGGATAGCAGTTTATCTCAGCGTTCGGAAACCAAAGGCAAACCAAATTCCGCATCCCTCTTAGGTGCGGCTTGCTGACGGACACAGTGCCTTCGATACCTTTAAAGAACTCCTGACACAAGGCGGTGCAGGTTTAATCGAACCCATGTGAAATGAGCC
>NZ_JACJOQ010000243.1:0-2541 GCF_014695635.1 Coleofasciculus sp. FACHB-712
AGTCAGCGGACGCTGCCAGGTTAGGGCTTGTAATCCATCGGCACCACTGCCGCGCATCAGGTTATAAAGGAGGGTTTCGGCGCGATCGCTCGCTGTATGACCTGTGACAATGTATGGGAAGTTGTTGGTTTGGGCGATCGCGCTTAAGGCTTGATAACGCCACTGTCGCGCCGCCGCCTCTGAAGAGATAGATAGCATTTCTGAGGCGGTTTCCAAGTAATAGGAGACTTGCCAGGTTCTCGCCAACTGTTCCACATGGTTGGCATTTGCTTGGGAATCCGGACGCCAGCGATGATCGCAGTGAGCAATTCCCAGATGCCATCCCCACTTTGGCTGCAAATCTAGCAGTAATTTGATTAAGCAGAGAGAATCTTGTCCCCCGGAGACTGCAACTAATAGGGGCTGGTTTCGCGGTAAGAGATGGCGATCGCGTAAAATTCGATGCAATTGGGCATGGAGAGGCGTCCAAGGGGGAAGATTAGGCATTAGCTATCATCTTCTTTGAGTTGCTGACGAATATCCTCTAGTGGTGATTCTGGCTCATCCGGGCAAAATTCTAGAGTTACTCTAACCTTTCCTTGTTTCCAGTTAGCACCGGGTCTTAGAACCTTGCAATCTATACCCTCACTAAACCACTTTATTTGCTCACCAGTTGCTCCTACCTGAGCCTGCATCCGGTTAATGAATTCACCCACTTGGAAAGTGGAGTGATTAATTAAAAGTCTCTGAGTATTTGTATTAACACACAAAACATTGTCCGCTTCTATCCGCTCGAATCCATTATTCATGTGAATCTCCAGTTCCAGCACTTGTTCTAGATTTTTTCAGAAGTAGCCGCGAGTTTACTTGTTAGGCTGCTATTGGTTTTAATCAGTGCGATCGCTCGGTCGATAAACGTCACCAGGAGAGTGGTCGGGATTAATCTCAACCACCAAGTCTACCGTCCTAGGATTTCTCGTCAGCGGTTTGATAAATAACTCTGGGTGGAGCGATTTCCAGAAATACTTGACAAATTCATCAATTTCCGAATCTGTCATGCCAGATTTACCAGCAGCAATCATGTCGTGTTCTGCCTGCCGTCGCCACTGCACAGACAGACGATAATCAACGGGATACAGCATCATCAGCCGATCTAACCGTTCCCACAAAGGTACATAGTCCTGCAATCGGGCATTCATGTCACGGGCAAACGTTCGCTCAGCAGCGGTTACAATCGGCGGTGGCGCATTGTCAAAGGTAGCGGGGTCTATGGGACGGACGCCGACAAACCACCCTTCAAACAGGATGATATCGATGTTTTGGACAATTTCTGGCTGCGTCCTATCACCGGCACCTTCCCACGCAGATTTATCAAAGCGGGGGACTGGAATCGGTTGCCCGGATGGCTGACGCAGACAGTCCAAAACGTCTAAACCCAATTGAATATCGTGGGTTCCGGGTGGCCCGCGCCAGATCAAGCGGGGGTCTTGCTTTCTTAAGGCAAGGCGATCGCGATAGGTTTTGTAAAGGTCATCCAAGGATAGGCTGAGTGTCGAGTTCCCTAGGTGTTTGAGAATTAAGGTAAGGACGGCTCCCAGAGTCGTTTTGCCAGTTCCCTGTCCCCCTAAAATCCCCTGGATGAGGGGGCGTCCTAACTGTTGCCGATCCTGCGCTAGTTTTGTGGCTAAGGGAAGCCAGAGGTTCCAGAGCGTTTCTAAACTAAGGACTAGGAACTGCGGGCTAAGGACTGAGGAAAGATGGGGATAGGTTAAGAGGAACAAATGCGATCGCTTGCGGATGACTTCCTCCACATTGGCGGGTGCGATCCCAAAAGCTTTCGCCCGGAAGTCATCTGCTAGCGCCTGTGCTGCCAAATGTTCCAACTGTGCTGAAGTCGGCGTTTTTCTAGCGATCCAATCGTTAAAAATTTGGCGAAGAGAGTCCATCACGAACCAAGTTTAAAGGCTTCAATAAATAAACTGTAAGTCAGACCAATTTTCAGCGCATTCAACATTTCTGTCACTAATAAGCGGTTGGGAACGCCTTCACCTGTTGGCACAACTCGCCGGTTTCTGCCGTAAACGAACCGATTCACGGTTTCGGTGAAAAAAATTAAAAATCCAGCGGCAATCACATCCCAGTTAGCGGTTTGTCCCGCTGTTGTGGGAATAGCGGTTCCTAGAAACACGCCCACTAATAGGCTCATCACCACCAGCGATATCCGTCGCCAGGGATTGCGAAACCATCGCCTCAGCTGTTGGCTGACAACATCAAAGAGATTGTTGAGACGAGTCCTTTGCATCGTTGAGGCTGACTCCGAAGTAATGTCCTGCTTTCCAAAAGCTTTTTTTAATTATCTAATGCTCCTACCACTTCCTTGATTGGGAAGTTTTATAAAGCTGGAGGCGGCGATCGCGCTTAGCGCCGCCTTAATAAAGATTTGTGTTTGTAATATAGAGATTTATTTAGAATCAAAAATTTTCTTAAAAGTAAGGGCATTCTCAATACAGATGAGATGATGTGTCCGTGCCTTCTCCTATGCCAACCAGCATACAGATAGCC
>NZ_JACJOQ010000244.1:0-5714 GCF_014695635.1 Coleofasciculus sp. FACHB-712
GCTTCTCGCTGGGGGGCACCTTTAATTTCATAAAAATAAACGAATCCCCCCAAACTCAGCGCCAATAGTATCAGAATCCAAGTTGTTCGTTTTAGCTTCATAATCAACACGCGAGTTGATTTTAGATTAAATCCAAAATCTGAAATTACTAACGTCTGAACCACCAAACCAGTCCGGCTGTAAGGAACCCGATTAAGGGCATAATCAACACAGCTATCCAACCCACTAGATTGGCTTGGTCTTGGGACAAGTTGATGCGACGGTCTTTTACTTCTTTGGGACGGATGGATAAAAGTTGTTCATCCTGTTTGCTTAACCAGCTGACGGAGTTGAGGAATACATCTCCATTGAGTTGCTGCTCGAATAAACCATCGCTAGCAAAATCAGAATTACCGAGGACAACTAGACGGGATTCTGCTGGTTTTTGGTCAGCATTTGCCGTCTTTGCCGGTGAGTTGGTTGGGCTTGGGGACGGGCTGGGGCTAGCGGTTGCAGTTGGGCCGGGAGAAGCTGATGTCGTCGCCGTCGGGGTTGGGGACGGGCTGGGGCTAGCAGTTGCGGATGGGGCGGGAGAAGCTGATGTCGTCGCTGTTGGGCTTGGGGACGGGCTGGGGCTAGCGGTTGCGGATGGGCTGGGAGAAGCTGATGTCGTCGCCGTTGGAGTTGGGGACGCACTGGGGGTGGGGCTAGCGGTTGCTCCTGGAGTCGCCCCTGGAGTTGCTGTTGGAGTTGGAGATGGTGCAGACACACTTTGGGGAGGATAGACGCGACTTAGGGCGACGCCGAGAATTAAAGGCCCTTGGCGATCGCTTTCGGGATCAAACTGCAAGCGATCGCTTTCGGGATTGCTCTCAGCCCAACTCTGGTCATTTGTCACCAGCAAAGGCGTCGCCTGGATACCGGCGATGGGAGTCACTTCAATCGGTCGTGCAAACGGGTAGAAAGAACGACCATCCTGAAAATCTTTCGTAATCGGATGTTGACCGTAGCGCGTAACCATAATCACCGCCGGACTCAGTCCCGCCTGACCGCCGGACAAGTCAATGGCAAGACGATTATCCAGCCTCACGCCCCAATCTTTGAGCAAGTTATCCAGACCGGGATTGGTATTCCGGTCTACCATCACCAGTAGCCTACCGCCGCGCTTCAGGTAATCGCTCAAAGCAGTGATTTCAGCCGCAAACAGCGCCCGTTTGGGGCCAGCAATGACGATGAGGTCAGCATCTTGGGGGATTCCTGGAGTTTTCGCCAAATCTAGGGGTTGAGTGGTGTAGCTTTTCTCTCCCAGGCTACTCACCGCCTGAGAGATGCTTCCTTGCGCCGCTTGTAAGGGACGTTCGCCGTGACCTTGGAGGAAGTAAACCTTGCCAACGCGATCGCTCGTAATTTGGGCGATCGCATTCGTCACCACTGTTTCTGAAAGGCTCTCCCCGCGCTGCGGATTCACTGTCTGGATGAGCTTTCGTCGTCCCTCCGATTCCAGATAAACTTCCCCTAGAGATTTTAGGTTAAACCTTTGAGCCAGTCCGGGTCGCAGTTGCGGATCGACAAATTCAAAACTAAATTGAGAGCCATATCGTCGGTAATTTTCCAACAATTGTTGGTCTTGAGGATTCGGATTTTCTTCAAATACCCACAACTTGACTGGCTGCGATAAATTTTGCACTAATTGCTGTGATTGGGGGGCAAGGGTAAATAGCTGATTTTCAGTTAAATCCACTCGCACGACACGGCGAACACCCAGAAAATTAATCAGCCCCAAAATCACCAAAACCGCCAGTGTTGCTGCTAGAGCATTGGTTCCCGCCTGAGTTGACCGGCGTCCCCAAAAGCCATTTGGCGAACCGCCCAAAGATAGCAGCCATAACCCAATAATTACAACTCCAGCAACGATTAAACCTACGGGCACAGAACCCCAGCTACTGGATACCAATCCAGCAACTAGACCCGTAATTGTTAGAACTGGGCCAAGCAAAAAGAGATATTTTAAATACTTCCAATTAATGGTTTTCATGTTGGCTAATCAGTAATTGGTAATTGGTAATTGCTGCCAATAGATTTTAGGTAAGTGTTTAGCTTAGGTAACAGTTCATCAATGGTAGGTTTGCGGGTGCCGATCTGTTCATCCGTCAATAAATCTCTCCTCGCCGGCTGAATCCTTATCTAAACGAAGCTTGTCTACGCAGGTAATAGAGAGGCAGGAAAACGCAAAGGCGGTCTTTGTAGGCGCAAGCCCCACCCTTTAAGGTGTGGGCTACTTGCATCTCACGCATTCGGTCTTCTCATCGCAACCACTCCATTCGCGATTCGCCATTCGTAAATTTAAGAGCGCTGATAGCGTAAAGCATCGATAGATTGAGCAGTCAGAAACACGCCTAAGATAATGTAGCTTGCAAACATAATCAAACTGCTGGTATCAACCACACCTTGTACTAAGGTGTTGTAATGTTTGACTAAAGATAAATGATTCCATGCCTCTCCTAAAACGCCGCCGGTCAGTTTCGCTAAAAGCTCGATCAGCGAGAAGCATAAAATTAGCACAAAGGTAAGAATTGCTGCCAAAATTGTGCTTTCGGTGAGGGAAGAAATAAACATTCCCAAGCTAAGAATCGCGGCGGCAACCAAGATTAATGCTGCATGACCCAATAGCGGCACCGCCGGGGGTAGGGGTGGGCTTGATGCATTAAAAGCGATCGCTTCGTATGCCAGTAACGGCAGCACCATTGTGATAAAAAATGTCACTACCCCCAACAATTTACCCACCGCCACCGCCCAGTTGGTGACTGGCGAAGTGGCTAATAGCTCTAAAGTCCCTCGCTTGCGTTCCTCGGAATACAGCCCCATTGAGAGAATGGGCAGAATAAATAACGATAAAAAGAACATTGCCCCAAGAAAGCTTTGGAGGGTGTTATAGGCGACATCAATGGGGGGAACGGGTGCGCCGATTTGCTGTCCTTGAAAATAAATATCCAAAGCGCGATCGCTCTCACTTTGTAATGCAGTGAGGAAGAATAATCCAGCTAAAAACCAGAAAGCACCCGCGACGATATATGCCAGCGGCGAAGCGAAATAGCCCTGCAATTCCTTGCGATAAATCGCCAAAATATTACTAATAATTACGCCCATTTATTCAACTCCTCCAGATTGCTCATCTGTGGCAACGATGGCAGCAGCTTCTGCTGGCGAGGGAGGGGATGTCCCATTGCCATCGGTTTCATCCGTATCCATATCGACGACCTTTTCTTGGGTTGTCAGTTCGATAAACACGTCCTCAAGACTAGCGCGAGTGCGTCGCATTTCATACAATGCCACCCCCGCCCCAATTAAAACCGCAGCAATATCACGCGCCGGTTCTGTGCCCGGTTCTGATACTACACGGATAAGAGTGCGATTGGGCGGTAATTCCTGGCTGGGGATGGATTCGACAAAACGAACTCCGGGCAAAACTAAGAGCATATGTTGCACAGCTTCTACATCCCCGTCGATTTCCAACTCATAGCCCGATCCGCCCGCTAGCTGTGCTACCAGATTTTCCGGGCTATTCGTTGCCACAAGCCGACCGCGATTGATAATTGCCACTCGGCTGCAAGTCATGCTAACTTCCGGCAAAATATGGGTAGAGAGAATGATTGTGTGGCTACCGGCAAGGCTTTTAATTAAGTTGCGAACCTCGATAATTTGCCGAGGGTCGAGACCAACCGTGGGTTCATCTAAAATAATCGCGGGTGGGTCGTGGACGATCGCTTGGGCAATGCCAACCCGTTGGCGGAAGCCTTTAGAAAGCTTGCGGATGAGTACCTTGCGTTTTTCGGTGAGGTTGCAGCGTTCCATTGCTGAATTTACTTGGGATTTGCGATCGCGTCCGGGAACCCCCTTTAGCCGCGCCACAAAATGCAAAAATCCCTCCACGCTCATGTCAGGATACAAAGGTGGCGTCTCCGGTAAATATCCAATCCGCCGCCGTACCGCCATTAAATCTTCATGCACATCGTACCCAGCAATCCGGGCAGTCCCACTGGAAGCGGGTAGATATCCCGCCAAAATCCGCATGGTTGTCGTTTTTCCGGCACCATTCGGCCCCAAAAAGCCCAAAATTTCCCCAGGTTCCACATTAAAGGTGACATCCTGAATGGCTGGGGTCGCGCCATAGATTTTGCTTAAATTTTCAACTTCGATCATTATGGGTCATCGGTCATTGGTCATTGGTTATTGGTCATTGGTCAAAAGCAAACAACTAAGGACAAATGACAAAGGACTAAATTCAAAACTCTTTACTTTATGGGTCAACCAATGCTTTATGTCAACCCAGCAACTGGCAAAGATAACAGTGTCGGGAACTCATCTGCCCCACTGAAGACGCTGACTCGTGCCCTGAAGCAGGCTCAAGCCGGAACTTCGATTCAGTTGGCATCTGGGATTTACAATGCGGCAGGGGGAGAAGTATTTCCTCTGGTAATCCCGGCTGGGGTGACGGTGGTAGGGAATGAATCCAGCAAAGGCAAGGGAATTCAAATCGAAGGCAGTGGGGAATATATTAGCCCAAGCTTTGGCTCCCAAAATATTACCCTGCGGCTGGAAACGGATGCCCAACTGCGGGGAGTCTCAGTGACGAATCGGGGGGCGAAGGGGACAGGGGTTTGGATAGAATCGACATCGCCAAGGCTGGCGAATAATACCTTTACCAGTTGCAGTCGCGATGGCGTCTTTGTCACGGGTACTGCGAAACCGGCAATTTTAGATAATGTATTTACCCAAAATGCCTCCACAGGTCTTTCTCTCGTCCGCAATGCCAAGGGGGAAGTGCGTCGGAATGTGGCAGAGAGAACGGGTTACGGAATTTTGATTGGAGATCAAGCGGCTCCCCTAATTACCGATAATAAGATTTTTGCGAATCGGGCGGGGATTTTTCTGTCTCGTGACGCGACCCCGGTGCTGCGTCGCAATCTCATTGAGAAAAATACACAAGCGGGGCTAATTATCAATGATGGGGCAAAACCGCAGCTAGGGAGCCGTCAAGAGCCAGCAGGTAATATTTTGCGGGATAACGGGGAAGTCGATCTGCAAAATCTGACGCGGTTCGCGGTCGTCTCAGCGGGAAATCAGCTGAATCCAGTGCGGGTGCAGGGAACGGTGGAATTTGTGGCGGCGACGGTTGCCGCTACTTTTACAATGGGGCCTGCCCAGTTTAGCGATGTTGCCGGTTATTGGGCGGAAGCGTTTATTCAGGCGCTAGTGGCGAAAAATCTGATGAGTGGCTTCCCGGATGGGACGTTTCAGCCAGAAGCGGCAATGACTCGCGCCCAATATGCCGCAGCGATCGCGAAAACCTTTAACTTGCCGCCACGACCGGGAAATCAGAGCAGTTTCAAGGATATTCCAGCAGATTTTTGGGCGGCGGGGGCGATCGCGAAGGCTGCATCGATGGGTTTTATCTCTGGGTTTCCAGATAACACATTTCGACCGGGCCAAAATCTAACGCGGGTGCAGGCGATCGCATCTTTAGTCAGTGGTTTGGCACTTACGGGGGGCAATTCTAGCGTCTTGGGAGTTTATGGCGATCGCGCTCAAATTCCCAGCTACGCCACAGATGCCGTCGCTGTTGCCACCACGAGGCGCATGGTGGTGAATTATCCCCAAGTTCAACAACTCGAACCGATGCGAGACATTACCCGCGCCGAAGTTGCCGCACTCATCTATCAGGCATTAGTCACCAC